>JACRHZ010000019.1 GCA_016220175.1 Candidatus Peregrinibacteria bacterium | reverse complement strand
TTCCAATTTGCGATACGATATCTCTGTCTAAGTGAGGATTTCTTTTTCATTTTGAAAGAGGTTATTGTTCCTCCTCATCTTAGACATACTCCTATTCCCGTACAATTTATTTGTGCAACAAAGCCATTACGAATTACGAATAAAGCTTCCTTAAGAGTTTGTACTTCGTTTATAGTGTACGCAGCAAATTGTTACATAAAATCCATGAACTTGAAAAGTGCGACATCTTCGAATGTGAAAATCTTCCTGAGTGCTGAGGAAGATGCGGAAAAAAGACTTGATCAATTTCTTGCGGAAAATGTAGATTTTTCCCGGACATTCCTTCAGAAACTCATCAAAAGTGCAAAAGTACGAGTTGATGGGAAGAGTATTTCAAAAGTTGCGTACCATCTTCGAGAATATCAGGAGGTTTCTCTCGAAATTCCTGAACCGGCAGTTCTTCACACTCTTCCAGAAAACATTCCTCTCGATATTCTGTATGAAGATGATGATGTTATCGTTATTAGTAAGCCGGCGGGAATGGTTGTTCATCCAGATGAAACCTATTCTTCAGGAACCCTCGTGAATGCGCTTCTCCACTATCTCGGAACAGAAAAACTTTCCGGGATTGGAGGCGTAAAAAGACCGGGAATTGTTCATCGTCTTGATAAAGATACTTCAGGCGTGCTCATCGTCGCTAAAAATGACAAAGCACATCGGCATCTTTCACGAGAAATTTCAGAGAGACGTGTGACAAAAATCTACAAAGCACTCGTATTTGGAAAGATAAAAAATGATGAATTTTCTATCGATTCGCCGATTACAAGAGATACTGAACATCGGAAAAAAATGAAAGTTTCTGCGAAGAAAGACGCGAGAAATGCACTCACACATTGCACTTTAGAAAGAATATTCGAGCAGCCACTCTCATCGCTTCTCACCGTTCAAATTGTCACCGGACGAACGCATCAAATTCGCGTACATCTTGCTTCTGTAGGATTTCCTGTTGCTGGGGATTCGCTCTATGGGAACGAAACTTTGAATACAAAGTTTTTTAAAGATTTTCCGATTTCAAGAATGTTTCTCCATGCCGAATCACTTCAGATACTTCTTCCGAATGGAAAACAAAAAGTTTTTACAGCGCCATTTCCACAAGATCTGGAGAGGACTCTTGAAATGCTCATGTATTCGGAAATAAGATAATCTCAAAAGTGATTCCCTTAAAAACATATGTTTTTTCGAGTAATCAGTTGTCAGTATTTTTTCTCGTTGCTTCAAAATTAAGAAAGAGCACAATATTTGCCACCATAAAGAAAAGAGAGACATAATACTGTACCGCTCCAGTAATTACGCCTGTTACAATATTGTTCGGAAGAATGTGTTTATCTATCAAAAACCCAAAAACAAAGTTTATCGGAGCCTGAGCCACAAATCCCACTATTCCAATGAGGAAAAACATTCCAAACGTTTTCCACCATCGCCCTTCCACAATTTTTTTACTGTACCTCAAAGCCGATAATCCCGACACATCTCTCAAGATTACTGCATATACAGAAAATCCCCAGTAAACTGCAAAAATAAAAAGAGGAATGATGAACGCAAATCCTAAAAAGATCAGAAGAATTGAGAGAAGAACACTCGTCCAAAGAACTGACCAGAGTTTTGTGAATGAGCGTCGTAAGGTATCACCATAAGTCATGGGCGAGCTTTTCACAAAGGAATTCGTAAGAAATGTGAGTGAAATTACGAACAGAAGACTCAGAAATCCAATGAGAATACTCATGGCGAAAAAAGTCCACAAAAAGGGAGAAATATCACCTTTTTGTACCACTGTCTGTTGGATCGTTTCAAAAATAAATCGTGAAAATATCCCTATGGCAACGGCAAAAGTAGCCCAAATTTTCAAAATTTCTTTCTGGTTTTGCCAAAATATTTTCCAAGCAATTTCTAAAAGATCATCAAAGGAAAGTTCAGATTTAGTGATTCGGTCAAGCATGGGGAAGGGGAAAAAAGTATGTTCGATTTTTAAAATCAACAATTTTTTTATCTCGAACAAAAACTCCATCATGTTCGAGTTTCTGAATTTTTCCACGAATTCCGTCATTTCCACTATATCCTCCGAGTGTTCCATCACTTCTTACTACCCGAAAACACGGATATTTTTCCGGTTCTGGATTTTTTGAGCAGAGCACACCAATAGCCCGGGCGGCTTTTGGATTCCCAAGCGCCCGAGCTATTTCTTGATACGTTACTACTTTTCCGTGAGGAATTTTTTCGAGAAGTCCCTGCAATGCACGAATTGTAAATCGCTTTCGGTGCATGTTACAGAGAAAAAACTCTCAAAAACATCCCTATTTTCGAAGAGGGCGTGCGATGTTCACCGCGATTTTTCGCCCATCAATTTCTTGTCCATTCCACATTTCTATTGCGGCAGCAGCTTCTTCTGGAGATCCCATTTCCACGAATCCGAAGCCTTTTGATCGGCCCGTCATCTTGTCCATGATAATCTTCGCAGAAACTACAGTACCAGCTTGAGCAAACGCATCTCTAAGAGAGTCTTCAGTAGTATTATAGGAAATTCCTCCTACAAAGAGATTTGAATTATTATTACCGTCGTCCATATAAAGAAAAAATAAAAAAATAAAATTTTGCATGACTTCTAAAAACGCCGCTTTCCAAGAATTTCCCTGAGGACTTATCCCAATCACACTGTCCTCAACAAAAAACAAAAGAAAGAAGAAGTGTTCATCAAAGTCTGCATCCTCAGTATGATCTCGTAAGGGGAGGCTGTCAAATGATTATTTCTGAAAGAGCCCTATAAATTCATGATATCCCTCAGATTCAAGATCTGCTTTAGCGACAAATCGAAGTGCCGCAGAATTCATGCAATACCTGAGACCAGTTGGCTTTGGACCATCTCCGAACACGTGTCCGAGATGTGAATTAGCAAGAGCACTTCGCACCTCGGTTCTTGTAGAAAAAATCCCACTCTCTTTTTGTGTGGAAATGTTTTTCGAGTCAATCGGTTTTGTAAAGCTCGGCCAGCCAGTTCCCGAATCGTATTTATCGAGTGAGCTAAAAAGTGGTTCTCCGGAAACAATATCCACATAAATTCCTTCCTCCTTATTATCCCAATACTCATTTTGAAATGCTGGTTCGGTGCCTTCTTCTTGAGTAACTTCATATTGAAGTGGTGTTAACATTTTTTCAAGTTCTTCGGCATTTGGCTTGATATAAGTTTTCTTTTCAAAATCACTCTTCGCAGGCTTATTCGAAGAAGAGTCTTTTGATATTTCTGGATCAGAAGCGCCCCATATTTTCTGAATATAATCATCTCTTCCTGATCTTTCTCGGTAAAAACCATATTTCCATGGGTGCTTCAGGTGATAATCTTGGTGGTATTCCTCCGCTGGGAAAAATGTCGTGTAAGGGAGAATTTCTGTCACAATCGGAGCATCATATTTTCCCGATGCTTCGAGCTCTCTTTTAGATTCTTCCGCAAGTTTCCTCTGCTCTTCATCGTGGTAAAAAATAGCAGATCGATACTGTTTCCCACGGTCGACAAATTGACCACCGTCGTCAGTGGGATTGATATGTTTCCAAAAAGCTCGGAGTAAATCTTCATATTTTACTTTTTTCGGATCATAAAAAACTTGAATAGATTCTCTGTGTCCAGTTTTTCCGGCAGAAACATCTTCATACGTTGGATTTTTTTCTGGTCCGCCGCTGTAGCCAGATATCACTTCTGTAACACCATCCGTCTTTTCAAAGTCTGATTCTGAACACCAGAAACATCCGCCGGAGAACGTTGCTTTTTGCAAGTTTTTCATAGTGAGGAGAGAAAGATAATACTCAGCAATAGGAGGTTTTTGATTTCCATTTTTATCCGGAGATTTCGCTTCAAAAAGTCCACAGGAACTCAGAAAAAGAAAAGAGAAAATAAGAAAAAACTGAATTTTTTTCATGCGAAAGGAAAGAAATGTATCCATGGAAATTCTTCAATTTTTATATTCACTTAAAATGCCTTGAAATCTGAAATCATTCTATCACTGACTTTTCCTTCATGGCGGCAAAATTCGTGGGAAATTGTGAAATATCACACAAGAAAAGAAGAATGGAGCGGATGAGGGGAGTCGAACCCCCGTCTCAGGCTTGGGAAGCCCGTGTACTAGCCGTTGTACTACATCCGCATTTTTTCACGTCCTCTATTGTACTCACCTCAAAAAAGTTGTCACCTCGAACGCATTACATCCGCGCCTCCTCCCAACTTTCCACCTCGTACGTCTCTATTGTTCCAGTTTTCCATTCCTCAGGATGAAGACCTGCTTTCAGTGCCAGATGTGAGAGAAATTCCTCCGGATCTGAAAGTTCTTCCCAAACTTGTGGGAGAAACGTCGCCGAAAGATATCCTTTTTTGAGAATAACCCCGTGAATTCCGACGTGGAGTTTTTTTATGAGCTCTTCAGGCGTTTGGAATGAAAGAATTTCAGGAAGTGTCAGCACAGAAATTTCGATATTGATTTCATCGAACTCAGACTCAACAAGTTCTGAAAATCGTGGATCTTCAAACGCTGCCGCAATTGCATTCTTTTGGATCGCTTGAAGAAGCGGATATACTGGCAAAATATTGCCAATGCATCCCCGGAGTTTTCCGCTTTTCACGAGCGTTACAAAAACTCCACGTTTTTCCTGAAATTTCGTTTCCGTAAATTTTGAAACATCCTGAATTGCATTAATCTTGAATTCTGCGCCAATCGTATTTCTCGCAAGTTTTAAGAGTTCTTGCCGTTCTTCTAAAGAAAAAACATTCATGCAGTTTCATAAAATGCAAATGCGCCATATCCAACTACCCGTGAAAAATCTCCTGAAGTCAGCGCAGAATTTTCATATTTCAAACATCGTGTTTTCCAGTTTCTTTTCTGAGCGAGGTCCATCAGGCTGAGAATTCCGATAATTCCACAGGCTTCACCGCACGAAACTGTTTCGAAATCCCCATTTTGAGCAGCCTCACAAAAAGCGAGATCTTTTTCACGGGCAATATGTTCCGGATGATAGTGCGAAAGATCAGAGGAAACAACGAAGTACGTGTTCTCCCCATTGGTGAAATGTTCGAGATCCAGAGCGATATCTTCAGGATGCGCATCGCCAAGGAGAACTGGAAGAATTTGAGCGGAAGTATTTGCGCATATTTTTTGAAGAAATGGAATCTCTACTTCAAGAGCATGTTCTTCTTCATAGGCATCATTTCCGAGTTTTATGGAATGGGATTTTTCGGAAAGATCATCCAAAATATTGTGAGCAGGAATTTTCCCAAGAGGAGTTTCAAATGCATCAAAATCTGCTGCCATTCCTCCAGAGAACGGAAAAAAATGCGATGGTGCGAGAAGGACAATCCGATTTTTTTCAGAGAAATGTTTTTCCACTTCTTTCTGAAGTGCAAGGAATCCATACGCGGCGACGGCTCCGGAATAAATGTATCCGGCATGTGGAACAATAATGCCACGAATTTTTCCGGGAATTTTTACAGAATCTTTTTTCGCACTCTCTAAAAAATCATCAATCATTTTCGACAAAATTTTTGGATTTTTCGGATAAAACGTGCCGGCAACATTTGGAGATTTTGAGGACAATTTAAAATTCTTAATTCTTAATTCCTACTTCCTACTTCCTCTCCCCACACTCCCGCAATTTTCTCCTGACATTTCGGACATTTTCCATTTTGCAAATTATTTTCAGGAGTTTGGTACCCATTTCGACTGATGCACAGTTTGCCACATTTTGGACAGAAAGTATTCTCCTCGCCAGCA
Organism: Candidatus Peregrinibacteria bacterium; assembly: GCA_016220175.1. Lineage (NCBI taxonomy): Bacteria > Candidatus Peregrinibacteriota > Candidatus Peregrinibacteria bacterium. The sequence continues at coordinate 14,161 of JACRHZ010000019.1, read as the reverse complement.
GTGACATTTCCTGTATACACATAATGAAGTCCTGCATTTTTCCCAATGAGATACGCCCTTTCCAGAGTCTCACGTGGTGTTACAGGAGTGTCCAACATTTTCCATGCCGGATGAAATGCAGAAATATGCCAAGGAATTTCCGGAGAAACGCTCGCAACAAATTCAGCAGCATCTCTCAACATTTCATCAGAATCATTTTCTCCGGGGATGATGAGCGTTGTGACTTCAACCCAAATTCCCGCATCGTACGTTTTTTTAATATTTTTCAAAATCCTTCCGAGTTCTTCATATTTTTGATATTTTTTCGGGAGATCAGAAAGATCAGGTTTTGCGAGAGGTGAGAGATGGGCTTTGCACACATTTCGATAAAATTCATCAGAAAATCCCTTGAGATCGATATTAATAGCGCTCCAAACATCATGGGTTTTCTCAAAAAGCTCATCAGAAAAGAATCCATTCGAAACGAGCACATTCCGAATTCCCGCTTTTTTCGCGAGCTTCGTAATATCATACCAATATTCCGCAAAAATAGTCGGTTCATTGTACGTATATGCAATCGAAGGAAAAGCATTTTGTTTCACAAATTTTACAATTTTTTGAGGAGAAAAATCGGGAATTTCTTGAAGTAAATCTTCATATTTATCATGAAAAAGTTCACGCGGAGTCTGTGACATATCGGAGTTTTGACAGAAGAGACAGCCAAAATTACATCCGTACGTTCCAAAAGAGTACACCGCTGTTCCGGGGAGAAAATGGAAGAATGGTTTTTTTTCAATAGGATCAAGATGACATCCAATAGGTTTTCCGTATGTCGTGAGAGAGAGTTTTCCATTCACATTTTTTCGAATTCCGCACTGCCCACTTTTTCCAGGAAGTATAACACACTTCCATCCGCAAGCGAGGCATCTCACCGCGTTTTTTGGTTTTTCGAGCCGTTCAACAAAAATCGCATTTTTTTTCATCTCCGAATCTTCCTCCATGGAAAATTTCTTGTCAAATTTTGATGAAAAATATTATTTCCTCGACTCCCGAATTTGCGCGAGTTTTTCACGCATCAAATGCATCTTAATTTCATTTTCGAGTTTTTCTTTAAGGAGATCATCGTCAGCATGTGATAAGAATTCTTCCGCTCTTTGGCGTGCCGCACGAGCTTCTTCGGCTGCAATCTCTTCAATATTTTCTGCAGTATTCGCGAGAATGGTCGCCGTGTTATTGTTGAATTCAAAGTAGCCTCCGGAAATAAAGAGTTCCTGTTCCGTGTCATTTTCGCGAATGATTCGGAGTCGACCAATACTCAGTTTTGCAATCACCGGTCTGTGATTTTTGAGAATCCCCATTTCTCCTGTGATTTCCGGAATAATCAGCATCTTTACTTCGGCATCATAGGTGGTCTCTTCCGGCGTGACAATGGTGAGATGGAACATGAAAAAAATTTTAAATTTTTAATTTTGAAATTTCTAAATAAATTCTAATTTCTAAGTATTAATTTTTAAAAAATGCTCTATAAACTTGACCATGTTTTTTCGTTTAGGAATTAAGGCTTAAAAATTATTTAGAAATTTATCCCGCATTGCGGGACAAAATTAGAAATTAACTTGCTGCTTTTGTTCGTTCGTGTTTTTCACGAGCCTCATCAATTGTTCCCACGAGATAAAAGTCTTGTTCCGAAAGATCATCGTGTTTTCCTTCCAGAATTTCTTTAAATCCTTGAACGGTATCTTGGCGCTTTACGTACTGTCCAGGAATATTCGTAAAGGCTTCGGCTACGAAAAACGGCTGAGAAAGGAATCGTTGGATTTTTCTCGCTCTTACGACGAGAAGTTTATCGTCTTCAGAAAGTTCATCAATTCCGAGAATCGCAATGATGTCCTGTAAATTTTTATATTTCTGGAGAATTCGCTGTACCTCACGAGCAGTATCGTAATGTTCTTGCCCGACAACAAGAGGATCGAGCTGACGAGAAGTGGAATCGAGCGGATCAACTGCTGGATAAATTCCCTGTTCTGAAAGCGCCCTGGAAAGCACGACCGTTGAATCCAAGTGCGCAAATGTTGTTGCTGGCGCTGGATCAGTGAGGTCGTCAGCGGGAACATAGACTGCTTGCACTGAAGTAATGGATCCATCTTTTGTGGAAGTAATTCGTTCTTGAAGTGTTCCCATTTCTGTCGCGAGATTCGGCTGATATCCAACGGCAGAAGGCATACGTCCGAGAAGTGCAGAAACTTCAGATCCTGCCTGAGAGAATCGGAAAATATTATCAATAAAGAGAAGTACATCTCTTTTTTCCACATCTCGAAAATATTCCGCAATAGTAAGACCCGTGAGAGCTACTCGAAGACGTGCTCCAGGTGGCTCGTTCATCTGACCAAACACGAGCGAAGTTTTCGCAAGCACTCCAGATTCCTTCATTTCTGTCCAGAGATCATTTCCCTCTCGAGTTCGTTCTCCCACTCCGGCGAAGACAGAATATCCTCCATGCTCAGTTGCAATGTTTCGAATAAGCTCCTGAATGAGAACGGTTTTTCCCACTCCCGCTCCTCCAAAGAGCCCAACTTTTCCTCCTTTTGCAAAAGGACAAATAAGATCAACCACCTTGAGACCAGTTTCAAAAATTTCCGTTGTTCCTGATTGGTCGGTAAATTTTGGAAGAGTACGATGAATTTCGAGGCGAGGTCCTTCTATTTCTCCAAGACCATCAATGGGATTGCCGAGGACGTTCAAGATTCTTCCGAGAGCTTTTTCTCCTACAGGAGTCGTAATACTTTTTCCAGTGGACACTGCTTCTTGTCCGCGCGTAAGACCGTCAGTAGAATCAAGCGCTACCCCTCTCACCTGATTTTCTCCGAGCTGCTGCTGGATTTCGATCACAAATTTCTTATTGTTCAGAACAATTTCCACAGTCTCCAAAATTTTTGGAAGTTCCGCGCGAGCAAATTCGAAATCCACGACTGGACCGATAATTTGGGTGATTTTTCCTTTAGCCATAGAGAGAAGTAAAAAGTAAGAAGTAGGAAGTAGGAAGCAGGAAGCAGGAAGTAGGAAGTAGGAATTATTAGGAGGTGTCAGTTTTCAGAAAGTAATTCAACCCCGCAATGCGGGGCAAAATTCAACATTAATTCTGGCTTCCGGCGACGACTTCGAGAATCTCAGTGGTAATTTTTGATTGCCGAGCTTTGTTATAGTGAAGAGTCAGATTTGAAACAATTTCTTTGGCATTCTCCGAAGCCTTTTTCATTGCCATCATCCGAGCGCTGTGCTCAGAGGCAATAGATTCGAGAACTGTCTGATAGATACTTGTTTCGATGTACATTCGAAGAAGTTCGTTCGAAAGGTCTTTCTTGTCCGATTCAAAAATATAATCTCGTTTTTCTGATGGTTGGAAATCTTCCGTGCTCGGTTCGAATGGCAAAAGTTTTTTAACGACTGGGCGTTGGCTGAGCGTTGAGTAAAAATGATTGTATACGAGCCAAACTTCTTGATATTTCCCGCTCAAAAAATCTTCAATAACCACCGTGCTCATTCCGAGAGTATCGAGAAAAGTTGGTTTTTCTGGCAGAGTTGAGAACTCAGCGAGGAGAGATTTCCCGACTCTTTCCATTGCCTGTCTCCCTTTTGTCCCAACGGTAATGACGAGCTCCTTCAGATGTTTCTTTTCATGAAGTATCTCGAGCATGGTTCGAATCACATTGCTATTAAATCCACCACAGAGCCCTCTATTCGAAGTGAGAAGAATGTATGCGACCTGATTTGCTTCGGTATTTTTTTGGAGAAAAGGATGAAAAATCGGTGGCTCATTCGTGAATACGACCTCTCCAATCATCTCCGAAAGTTTCGTAATATACGGTCTTCCCTTGAGACTTTGCCTCTGTGCAAATCGCATTTTTGAAGCCGCCACCATTTCCATCGCTTTCGTGATTTTTTGGGTAGATTTTACCGAACGAGTTCTGAGTTTAATTTCCTGAAGCGACGCCATGAAAAAAGTGTGAAGAAGTTAAGATCAAGGAGAAGAAAATACGAGATCCCGGGTCAAGCCCGGGATGACCCCGCAAAGCGGGATCATTTCCAGCTCTCTTTAAAATTTCGGAGAGCTTGAGAAAGTTCGGCTTCGAGATCGGGAGTCAATTTATTCTTTCCCTGGAGCTTTGCTTCGAGGTCCCGATATTTTGTGGACATAAAATCAGAAAGAGTCTTTTCAAATCGAAAAATATCCGAAGAGGCAACTTCATCAAGGAAACCATTATTGACCGCGTAAATCATCTCAATCTGTTTCTCTACTGGAAGTGGCGCATATTGCGGTTGTTTGAGAACTTCAATAATGCGCTCTCCACGATGGAGAAGCGATTTTGTCTGTGGATCAAGATCGGAACCAATTTGAGCAAATCCTTCGAGCTCACGAAACTGCGCAAGACTCAAACGAAGATTTCCCGCTACTTTCTTCATGATCGGACTTTGTGCAGAACCACCAACGCGAGAAACAGAAAGGCCGGCATTAATTGCTGGACGTCTTCCGGCATTGAAGAGTTCTGCTTCCAGATAGATTTGCCCATCTGTAATGGAAATAACGTTTGTTGGAATATACGCAGAAACGTCTCCTGCTTGGGTTTCGATGATCGGAAGCGCTGTCAGAGAACCGCCTCCCAAGTCTTCAGAAAGACGAGATGCGCGTTCGAGAAGACGAGAATGGAGATAAAAAATATCTCCTGGATACGCTTCTCGTCCGGGAGGACGGCGAAGAAGCAGGGAAACTTCACGATACGCCCAAGCATGTTTTGAAAGATCATCATACACAATGAGAGCATCTTTTCCGGAATACATCACTTCTTCCGCCATAGCGCACCCCGCGTATGGAGCAATAAAATTGAGGGAAGCCGGATCTGCCGCTGAAGTCGCGATGATCGTCGTATATTCGAGAGCGCCAGTTTCCTCGAACTTTCGGACAACATTCGCAATTGTGGATTGCTTTTGTCCAATAGCCACATAAAAACAACGAACATCTTTTCCCTTTTGATTAATAATCGTATCAATCGCGATTGCTGTTTTTCCAGTTTGCCTGTCTCCGATAATGAGTTCTCTCTGCCCGCGACCAATAGGGATCATGGCATCAATTGCTTTAATTCCAGTTTGGAGTGGGACACTGACCGACTTTCGATAAATAACACCTTCTGCTTTGTTCTCAATTGGACGAAATTTTGTTGTGTTCAGAGAACCTTTTCCGTCAACTGGTTGTCCCAAGGCATTCACTACGCGCCCAGCAAGAGCTTCTCCCACGGGAACTTGCATGATTTTTCCCGTCACTTTTACGAGATCTCCTTCCTTCAGGTGTTTTCCCTCACTAAAAAGGATACAACCCACTTTGTCTTCGGCAAGGTTGATCGCCATTCCATAAGTCTCCTCTGGAAATTCGACCATTTCTCCCATTTTTACGTCCTGAAGCCCACTTACCTGAGCCACGCCATCTCCCACGGACAAAATGTGTCCCACCCCAACGGATGTCGGAGTGAAATCTAAATTTTCTAATTGCTTTTGAAGAAGCTCGGTAAGGCCTTTTGCGTCAAATTCCATAACAAAGTTTTAAAGAGGAAGAGAAAAAAGATTTTTTCGAATTTTTTCGAGTCGTGCTCGGGAACTCAAATCTGTAAGTCTCGTGTTTTTATAAATTTGAAGTCCCGAAAGAAGCTTTGTATCAAAAGAAAATTCGATATGAATCTTCTTTTGATTATGTTTTTGGAGAAGTTCCAGAATATTTTTTTTCTCTGCATCGCTCAGGTCTCGAGCAGAAACAACATCAAGAATATCAATTTGATTTTTTTCAAATATGAGTTTCTGATAGCTCATGTATACTCCTCGAATGAGGGAGAACAGATGACGACTTCCAAGAATTATGAGGAGATTTATGAGGAGGGGAGAGAGAATATTTTCGAAAGTTCTTTGCAGAAGTGTTTTGAGTTCAGAGGAAGGGAGAGAGGAAAGCGCCGAAATCTTTTCTCGAAAAGTTTCATTCTGAAAAAGTTGTTCAAGTGCGGTGAACTCCTCAAGGACTTTGTCCTCGATTTTTTCCTTTTGAGCCGAGAGGAAGAGTGCTTTTGCAAACTTCGAGTGGAGGTTTCGATATTTCATAGAGAGATTTTCTGAACGCTTTGAGTAATAAGATTCATGTCCTTTTCTGTGGTTATTTTTTCTTGCAGAACTTTTTCCGCAGCAAGAATGACGAGATTTACCGCATTTTTCCTCAATTTTTCCATATTTTCCTGTTCCTTCATCTGAAGAATTTTTTCACCGGCAGCGATTTTTTTGAGCGACTCATCTTCGGCATTTTTCATCATGCGAGCTTTCAGCTCTTCCGATTGTTTTTTGGTCTGTTCAATAATGGTGAGGCTCTCAGCATGGGCTTTCCCGAGAATTTCCTCTCTCATGACGTCCGATTCCTGAAGCATGACATCTGCTTTTTTCGCATTCTCAACTCCTTCTTTTATGGTTTGCTCTCGATCATGAAGAAGATTCATAAGAGGCTTATACAAAATCTTTTTGAGAATAAAAAGGAGTATGAGGAGGTTCAGGGCCTGAAAGGCTACCGTTGTGGGAGTAATGCTGAGCCCAGAACTTTCTGGAGCTTCGCGTCCCTCATCTGCCGCATATGCGGTACTCATGAAAAAGTCTGCCATAGAGGTTATTTCTTATTAAGTTCAAGAAGAGCAAGAACGAAATTGAGAATTCCGAGTCCTTCGGCAAATACAATTGCCAAAACCATGTTGATTTGAATTTTTGAAGCCGCTTCTGGCTGGCGAGCAGTAGCGTCCATAGCTCGAGAGCCGATGAATGCAATAGCAACGGCAGGCGCAGCAATACCGATGGCCATAGAAAGAGATGCAGGTATCATAATAAAAAAAAGAAAAAGAATAAAAAAATAACGATTTATGAATGGTCAGATTCAGTATGAAGAGTATTCAGATTGGTAAATACCAAAAATAGGGTAGCAAACACGAAAGCCTGGATAAATCCGACAATAAATTCTATGAGCATAAACGGAATAGGAATAACACCTTTCACCAGGAGAAATGCTACCATGAGCACAATCTCCCCTCCAAAAATATTTCCAAAGAGACGAAGAGAAAGCGCTACTGGTCTTACCACTTCAGAAATAATATGGAGAAGTCCAGTGAAAAATTCAATAAGCCCCATCCCTTTTTTTGTAAAGAGCGCCTTCAGATTTACAAAATGTCCGAGATACCCAAAAAATCCATGAGCCTTTATCCCTTGATATTCAAAATAGACAAACGCAATGGCCGCGAATGCAATCGTAGAATTGAGGTCACTTGTGGGAGCTCTCAAAAAACCACTCTCTTCTGCTACCATTCCGAGTGCAAGTCCCAACCAATTGGAAAAAAGTATGGTGAGAAAAAAGGTGATAAACGGCACAAAATGCTGCTTTGCTTGAGCTCCTCCAACCTTCACCATATAATTTTCTAGCCCAGAAAAAACCCATTCAGTAAAATTTTGGAATCCACTGGGAAGATATTTCAGGTTTTTCCTCAGAATGAGGGAAATGGCAATGAGAATGGCCATGACAATCCACATCGTAACAATTGTATTCGTTATCGGAATTCCGGGTGAAATTTCGAAAAGGGTCTTGGGAGCGATATGAATCTCGAGATTAGATAATGCCATTATACTCTTGAGCGAAATAAGCGCTCCGAAGATTCTCGCAGTTATTTGAAAAAAGTCAACCCTTTAAGAAACACTTTTTTTTATTTTTATTAAAAAATCCAATATAGTAGGGGCAATATTTCCGCATTTGTATGATAGAAAATTCTTCTGAATCCCGTTCTTCTCGGAACATAACAATTTTTATAAAAGGTGTACTTCTCGGTGGAGTTATAATTTTTATCGGTCTCGCGCTTATCGGAATATTTTTTGGAGATAAACCTCAAGAGGAAGAGAAAAAAGTTTTGCTCCTCATGGATCGTCTGGAAAAGTTAGAAGCTCGTGAGAAAAGACTCGTGGAACTTCCATCCGAAAAAACTGGTGAAGAGGCAGGACGCACGAGTATTGCGACTCCGAAAGAAGAGAATATTCAAAGAGAAACTGGAGGAGGGGAAACGGCAGTTCTTTCTCCAAAAGACAAAGAGAGTCTTGTACTCAAAGACGAAAAAAATGTGAAGAAACAAGAACAAATATGGAAAGATCCGGAAAAAGAAAGACTCATTCATATTCGGGAAAAAGTGATTCCATCCATTGTTCAGCTCCAGTGTTATGGAGAAGGTGATTCAATTCAAATCGGTACAGGATTTTACACAGGGAAAGAAGAGGGGAAATATTTGGTAGAAACAAATTCGCATGTTGTTTTAGCCGATGATGGCGTGTTTTATGGATGTGATGTGTATTTTCCGGCGAAAAACGGGCTTTTTTATGAAACCGCATATTGGGCTGGGTTTGCATATTTACAGCATGATCAATCATCAATCGTAGAAGAAACGCCTGTTTCTGGAGTTGATTATGCTGTTTTAGAACTTACCAAGCCTTATTCAGATAAAGACAATACGGAATATCCATTTCCCCCAAATGTTCAGGATTTTTTCACGAGCATAGGAGAGAATTGTAATAACGAAGGATCCATAGAACTCGGAGATAAGGTCTATGTTCTCGGATATCCTGCTATCGGTGGCGAATCACTTACGCTCACCGAAGGCGTGGTTAGCGGTTTTCTCGGTGAGTTTGGGGAATGGATTAAAGTTTCGGCTGAAATTAATCCGGGAAATTCCGGAGGTGTAGCAATTAGCGCTGAAGATGAATGTATGTTTGGGATCCCGACGCAAGTCGTGTCATCGGAAACGTATGGAAGTATTGGTCAGCTTCTTTCATACAATTTTATTATTGAGTTTTTGAATGGAAGAACAGGAGAGAAAGCATTTGATCCCAAAAGAGATGTCGAGGATATGTCTTTCGAATCGTATCCAAATCAAGCCTATGATCTTACTTTTACATATCCATCTGCATGGGAAAAAGATTTTTCCAAAGAAACAAGCGGGACTCTTGAATTTATTGCACCGCTTCAAAACGCTCTTGATGATTTTTATGAAGGCATAGAATTTTTCACCGAAGATCTTTCGGGAACGGAAATTGTTTCACTTCAGGATTTGGAAGATGCGCTCATCGACATTAACTCAAAGAACTTATCTCTCGTGAATGATACTGTTTCTGAAGATCGGACAATGGGAGGGAATCCCGCAAAAAGTCTCACGTATGAAACGAATACCACTAAAATTCGGCAGATTTTCACCATGAAAAATGGGCGAACATATGTGTTTACCTATACCGCACAAACTCCGAGCTTTGACACATATCTTCCAATTCTCGAAAAAATGGTGTCGTCAACGATTATTGCGAAGCAAGGAGGATAGAAAAATCTGATATTGTCGATTCCTCACTCATGAATCTCTCCAATCCCACCTTTTCTTCGGCATTCGCAAGCTTGAATCCCGCTCAAAAAGAAGCGGTCGAAACCGTATATGGCCCCGTTCTCGTTGTCGCAGGACCGGGAACGGGGAAAACACAAGTGCTTGCGCTCAGAATTGCGAATATTCTCCAAAAAACGGATACAAATCCCGGGAATATTCTTGCGCTCACTTTTACCGAAAATGCCGCTATTTCCATGAGGAAAAGGCTTCTTTCTTTCATCGGTCCCGATGCGCATTCCGTACACATCAATACTTTTCATGGATTTTGTCAGGATATTATTTCAGAATTTTCAGAAAAATTTATTTTTGCAAAACGTCTTGATGCTCTTGATGACATCACGAAAATTCAGATGATGACGGAGATAATACGTTCGCTCAAACTCGATCACTTACGGCCATTTTCTCATCCAAATTTTTTCATAAAAGATATTCAGAAGATGATATCTGATTTGAAGCGCGAAGGAGTTTCGCCTGAGAAATTTTTAGAGCTCTCAGAACACGAAAAAGAAGAATTTGAAAACATTTCCGAAGAAGAAAAATTCAACACGAAAACCCGGAAAATAAAAGGGAAATATCTCGAGATGGAAACGAAAATTACCAAAAATTTTGAATTTCACAAGGTGTACGAAGCCTATCAAAAAAAACTTTTGGAAACAGGATTCTATGATTTTGATGACATGATTGCATTTGTGGTCAAAAAAATGGAAACGGATGAGGATTTCGCATGGACGCTTCGAGAAAGGTATCAATTTCTTCTCGTGGATGAATTTCAGGATACAAATGGACTTCAGATGCGCATTCTTGAGCTTTTCGCGGAACCCCCTCTATCCCCCTTGTCAGGGGGAAGTGAACCCCCAGAGTTCCGCTTCTCAGGGGGAAGTGAAGTCGATATTGATTCTCATTCTCAGGAGGAAGGAGCAAATATTTTTGCTGTTGGCGATGACGATCAGTCCATTTATCGTTTTCAAGGTGCTGCGCTCGAAAATATTCTTTTCTTTCGGGAAAAATTTCCGGAAGCAAAAATTATCCCTCTCACAGAAAATTATCGGAGTACGCAAGCAGTTCTTGATCTGGCAAGTCAGAGTATTGCCCAGAATGAAGAGCGCCTCACCAAAAAAATTCAAGGACTTCTCAAAGACCTCTCGTCCGCTCGAAATACGAAAAATATTCTTCCGGAAATTCACATTTTTTCTCATGAAGAACAGGAACATTTTTTTCTTGCGGAAAAAATTCACGAACTTCATGAGAAGAAAAAGATTCCTTATGGAGAAATTTCAGTACTTTTTCGGAATAATGCAGAAGGATTTGAGCTTCTCGATTTTCTTGAAAAACAGAATATTCCTGCGAGTTTTTCGGGGAAGGGGAACGCGCTTCGCACGAAACTTATCCGTCAAATTCTGAATACGTGGCGTCTTCTTTTAAGTCCTTCGGACGATGCGCTCTTTTTTGAATGTCTCCACTATTCATTTTGGAATATTCCTATTGAAGTGAGTTGGAATATTTGGGAAAAAGTCAGGAGAACAAAGGAGAGAAAAGACGGAAAACTCTTTCACTATTTCCTTGTACATCGTTCGGAAAAAGAAGAACTTCCTCGAGAGTTTCTCGTCTTTGCAGAACATATTGAGAGGTGGCGTGCTGATCTTTCAAATTTGTCGCTCATAGAGTTTTTTCAGAAAATGATGACGGAAAGCGGAATTTTAGAATCTCTGGCGAACCCCCTCAGTCCCCCTTATCAGGGGGAAGTGCGTCCATTGTCAGGAGGGAAGGATATTCCATCACTCAAGAATATCGAAGAAATCAACGCCATTAATGCTCTTTTTGCTGAAGTGAAAAAATATTCTGAAGGGAATTTCCAGACGAATTTGGAATCATTTTTACATCGGCTGGATATTCGTGAAGAATTTGATCTCCCGCTCGAATCGAGAGATATTTTGAGCTCCGCAGAAAATGTTCAGCTCCTCACCGTCCACAAATCAAAAGGACTCGAATTTGAAGCGGTTTTTCTCATTCATGGAAATCGGGGAAAATGGGGAGATAAACGAATACATTCAAAAATATCGCTTCCAGAAGGATTCCTCAAATTTTCTCATGAGGAAAATGAAAATGAAGAAGAGAGACGACTCTTTTATGTCGCGATGACGCGGACAAAAACGTATCTTTTTCTCTCAAGAAGCGCTATTGATGTAACCCAATCAGAAAAATCAGAATCGCGATTTTTCACAGAACTTCCGAAAGATCAGTATTCTGAAGTCCAGCATACAAACGCTGATGAGAATCAGGCGGTGCAAGTTCTCAAGGGACAAATTTTCTGGTCTCCGAAAAAAAGTTCAGTATTACCGGAAGATTTTTTAAAAAGTGCACTCGATCCCGAAAATTTCGCTCTTTCTCATTCCGCATTTGAAAATTATCGGGAAAATCCACAGAAATTTCTTTGGGAAAATGTGCTGAACGTTCCCACGGTGAAACATCCGAGCGCAATACTTGGTACGGCTCTTCATCGTGCGCTTGAAGAGTTTTTTCGATTATTTCCAAAGGAGGATCGAGAATCATCAGAAAAAGTGTTTTTAGAAAGTCTTCATCGGGAAGCACTCACGGAAGATGAATTCGAATCCCTTAAAAAAGAAGGAAAAGAAATTCTCAAAAAATATTTTATGGAATATCAGGGGAAATTCACTTCGACATATAAAACGGAACTCAATTTTCGCTCACATGGCGTTTTTCTCGACGGGAAAATTCCGCTGACGGGAAAAATCGACAAAGTAGAATGGATTTCTGAGTCTCAGAAAACTGTAAAAATTATTGATTATAAAGCCACTTCTCCGAAATCAGAAAATGAGATTCGCGGTCTTCGCGATTCGGATGCGGGAAAAATTACTGCGGGCAGATATTTTCGGCAAATGGTGTTTTATTCGCTTCTTGCTGATTTCTCATCAAAATTTCCAGAAAAAGCGGAAGTATGTGAAATCGATTTCCTCATTCCAAATGATTCTGGAGCTTTTAAAAAACTTACATTTTCCGTCACTCCCGAAGAAAAAAATGCGCTCGCGGAAGAGATTCGTCTTGTCTGGAAACGCATACAGAGTCTCGATTTTCGCCCGATAAGTTTGTGGGGAGAAAAGGTGAGAGAGGAGGTATTCGCATTTGGAAGTCTTGAAGAAGAGTAAATCTTCTCCAAATTCTTAATAAAAATGCTGCATATTTTCTTATGTGCAAATAAGAATAGGAAAGCAATATGCAGTAAGCGATAAGCAATAAGTATTGTAAAAATTTGGCTTACTGCTTACCGCATACTGCTTACTGCTTCTCAATTGAAGAAATATATCCGCAATATTTCTAAAGCGAATCAGTATGAGAAGTAGACTTTGCGCTCTTCGTAATAGTCACATTTGATGTCGTGTTGTCGTCTTCAAAAGTGAGATTCGAAATAATACGTTCATCTTCAAGAATTGGACCGGAGTCTTTTCTGAGAATGTCAAGAATTCGCGCAACGAGTCTTCTCGGGTTATTATCAAAAATAACACGATCATTGAGCTTTCGATGACAAAGCTTTACTACTTCTGGAATGTGATCCGCAATTCCATCAGTTTCGGTGAGAATTCCGAGTGGTTTTCCTTCGTCAAATGCCACGGTAAATTCATTCAGAGTGCCGATCCCGCCACCGATAATCACAATGGCATCAGAAGAGCGAATATTGACAATATCTCGCTCCATAAGCCCCATTCCCGTATAGAGAATAATATCATAGTGTTCAATTGGAGATTTGTAACTTTTAATATGTTCCTTCAGCGAAAATGCTGGGGAAATTCCCAGGACAAATCCACCTGCCTTTTTTGCGCCCTCCGCTGCGTCATCTGGAAGTCCTGGGCAGGAGCCATTCACCAAAATACAGCGCTTTTCAGCAATAGCTCTTCCCAGAGCTCTTGCTTTCTCTTCATTTGAGTGTTTGCTCATCGCCGGACCTTGAGCCGATCCCATGACACCGATACGGAATTTCATTGAATATTAAAAAAGTTTGTATCGTGTCATTATACTACATATTTTTATATTTTACAATATGGAATTCTCCACATGTTTTTCTTTTTCCTTTTTTTTGGCAAAATAAAGACATCCTCATTTTTATATTCTCATGAAGAAAGTCATCCTCATTCTTGGTTCCGAGTCTGATAAAGAATTTGCAGCGAAAATCGAAGCAAAACTTACAGAAAATCATGTTGAATTTGAAACCCATGTCGCTTCAGCTCACAAGTCTCCCAAAAAAGTTCTCGAAATTCTCGAGAAATACGAGTCGGAGAAAATCGTATATATTACTGTTGCCGGAAGATCGAATGCACTTTCCGGATTCTGCGCAGGAAATTCAACGCATCCGGTAATTGCATGTCCTCCTTTTCGAGATAAGATGGACATGATGGTAAATGTACAATCAACACTTCAAATGCCTTCAAATGTACCAGTAATGACCGTTCTTGATCCTGAAAACGCAGCAATCGCAGCGGCAAGAATTTTACAACTTGGAGACAAGAAGTAGGAATCAGGAATTAGGAATCAGGAATTAGGAATTAGGAATCAGGAATGGCTTTGTTGCACAAATAAATTGTACGGGAATAGGAGTATGTCTAAGATGAGGAGGAACAATAACCTCTTTCAAAATGAAAAAGAAATCCTCACTTAGACAGAGATATCGTATCGCAAATTGGAAAGAGTACAAT
>JACRHZ010000018.1 GCA_016220175.1 Candidatus Peregrinibacteria bacterium | reverse complement strand
CCAGCTCCACCTGTTGGACCAGTAGCGCTTGGTATAGATACAGGAGTGGGAATCGGAGTACCAGATACATTTCCAGCGGCTTCCCATGATATTGGTCCTGCATTTCCAGTAGATGCCGCTCCTAATGAATATAAACCAAGTATGAGTGAAGCATGGAGATGATATGGAGCATATTTCAAAGTATTCAGTGTCTTTCGCACGAGCTCTTTTGCTCCAGCAAATCCTCGAGTAAGTACATTTTGTACTTCGGGGTCAGTTTCAATTGCTTGGACGAGTTCAGCTCTTTCTTGAGGATCCCTAAGAAGTTCATCAATAGCTCTTGCATCTTCAGAACCACCTGTTTCTACTGCTTCCATTATGTCTATAGCAGTTTCTTCGGCATCTGGATCAACTTCATATCCTTCAGGAACCTCAGGAGAAATAGGCACTCCGCCAAAACTTTCCTGTCCACCTGGAGGTGTCATTATTTCTTTTGGATATAGTATTTCGCCGTTAGGAGATGATGATGGAGCGTTTGGCATAAAGAAAAATTAATTAGTAAAAAGGAGTGAGTTCTTGATTGTCCCTTTGTTTTTATGTTTTGTCAAGTGCAAATCGGTTGTATACTGACCAAGCGGGTTTAGATGGATCTATATTTTCTATAGGTGTTGTAAACTTTATCGTCCCCCAATCTTCAACAATGAAATCCCTATTGCTATTTAGTTGATCAAAAATAGCCTTAAGGGCGAGTTGCACATCAGCTCTTACTGGATGATTAGATCCTCCTCCCGGATGAATGAGGTACAGAGGAAACGTCTTCCCTGCGGTATCTAGGGTAAGCGAGCATCTCGCCATAATTTCTGGAAAAAGTTGTTGTGCGAGGGCATGAAATCCAAGTCGCACATGATCATCTGAAATCGTCGCCATCATTGGCTTCACCATTTCTTCCATAAAGAGTCCCTCTGTCCAAATAACATTTGGAGTATTCCAAGCTCTGAGAATAGCGTTTTTCGCAAAGAGCGTATTTCCAACTACACCAGAGACATTTGATTTCACTCCGGGTTTGACCATTTCAACCGCATTCCACAACATGATTTGGAGCTGGTTATTCCCAATACTTCCAACACCGCCAAGAAACTTTATTGCTTCTCCAAATGCACTTGCTATGTCAAGACCGCCATTCGCAACTTTATCGAATATCCTCAGCGCTGCAGAGTCCATAATAAATGCTCTTCCAATAAGCCATTTGGGGACATTCGTCATGGAAGCAAAGTTTATAGCGCTTGAAGTGTGGGCTATCCCTCGAATATCGGTCCAATTAACCCCACCAGTGCTATACTGGTTAATTTCTGTAGCAGACATGTATTGTTGCATCTCATCTCCGAATTGCTTTTTGCTGGCAGGAGAGGTCATTATTTCGTTGCAGATCATGAGGAGCGGGATATTGTATCTTCCCGGAATGGGTATTTCTGGAGCCATAAGGTCATTCTTCATTGTGCCAATACCATACATTCGAACAATATTATCAACGAGTCCAAGATCTTTAAGGTATTGGTACAATTCAAATTCATTTGCCGGGCTCACTTGCTCTTTTTCCTTATCCTGCATCCCAAAAACTTCTTTTGCCACCATCGTTGTCTGCGACCACATGGATTTCAGTGTCGTAAGGACAAAAGGCAAGGCATCTGTAGCGACGTCAATCCCCTTTGCAAGCGTCATTCCCGGAATACTCAGAACAAATTTTCCAGCGTCTTTCACTGACTGAATCCGAACTTGATTTCTTCCATACCACATCACGACCTCTCCTTTTGCCCAACTGTAAAAATCCGTTCCAAATTTCATTCCGAGTGCTACCGCTTGTTCAACAAAGCCTTTTACCGATGGAATTCCGCTGTCTGTAATAAAGTCAAAGAATTTTTCGAGGTTGGTTTTTGTCCAATTGTATTTTTCATCAATAAGTTTTGCCAGCGGTTTCCACTGGCTGAGTCCGAATTTTTCCAGCCTTTCGAGAAATGGCATGTTTGCCGTTTCTGATTTTTCGATATCTGCTAGTGTTACTTCTGTATCAAGAATCTCTCCAAATGTTAAGCTCTCATCTTTATCCAGATCATTTCTGAGCCGTGGAGGCACAATCGTTCGAAAAGGCATGTATGCGTCTGGAGGAGTATAGCCTTTGAGGAAAGTGGCCTTTACTATTCCCAGTCCTACTTCTGGATTTGTTCCTAATTTTTTCTCAAATGCATTTTCATTTTTTTCCGCAGTATCCATAAGGAAATCTTTCCATATTTCCCAAAAATATTGTGCTGCAGCAAGTTTATCAATATCTTTGCTATCTGCCATTTGTTTAATAACGTTCTCAACACTTGATGGCATTCCTTTAAAATACAAATTTTCCCCTTTCATTTCAGGAGTAAGATTCCATGATTTTCCGACACGTTTTTCTACTCCTTCATGCCATGTCATAATGTCATTCAGCGGAACTTCACAAAGCCGAGCTGTAGCTTCTTTACTCATTTCATCATTTTTTCCTCTCCTTTCCAGAAATCCCGCTACTGCCGTATGGCGTATTTCCGCAAGAGACTTTCCACTGAGAAATTCTCCAAGCGTTCTCCCATTTAAAAAAGGAATATTTACATTTTTTGTAAGTTTGTTGGCGACTAATATGCCACCAACAACCGCTCCCCATTTGAACACACTTTTTCCTCCGAGAACATAACTGAGTCCCAGGAGAATCATTGTCAAAGGAAGATTGTTTTGTACCGCATCGGAAATATCGAGAAGAACATCACCTCCTCTTTCATTAAGCCCCTCCTTGAGTCTTTGCATTTCCGATGCTTCAATCTCATCATGCGCTCTCATTTTGATGATGTATGTCTGAAGTTCTTTGGCGATATCCACCATTTTGGAATGATCAGCATGTTTCGGATCTTTTAATGCGGTTATAAAATCAGCAGCTGTTATTTCTGCTTTCACGCCTCCTGCTCGTTCAATTTCTCCCACCACCGGATTCTTATTTCGGTCGGTGAGATTATTCTTATCATACGGAACGATTTGTTCAATCACATTCTCAATAACATCTTTAGGAATGGTCCCATCTGCTGCTACCCAATTTTCTACAAAATACTCCGGCGTCGGTTTTCCACCAGTTCCCGTTCCCGCTCTCCATTCTGCAGATTTTTCACGAAAAAGACTATTGTAGGTTTGATAAAAATATCGAAATCGCAAATTCATTCTTTCCGCCTCCAAATTTTCTTTCGTTTCGTCTGTCACCGCTTTTCTTTCTACCGCTGCTGTAGCAGCTTTTGCATCAGCTGCCGCTTCGGGAGCTGTCTTAGGATTAACATCAAAAAGATCAAATGTTGGTGCGAATGATGCCGAATTTGAAGGGGGTGTAATAAATATCCTCTGGTGAGCTGAGCCGTTGATAGAAAAATATGGGAATTGCATAAGTTATTACGGCGTTGGAGTTGGAGTAGGTTTTTGTGAATCAATAAATGCTTTCACGTTTTGGTAATTTTGCTGCAGTGTTTTGTTGTGAAAATGATCAGCAAGAGTTTTCTGTACATCTGAAGGTTTTTGATTTTCTCGAATCACTCGGAAAACTAGAAATACTTCTACTTCTGACCATTCAGGTCGTGGAGCAATTTTAAAGATTGTTTCTCTCGTGTATTCGTAGGTTTGAAGAAGATATTCAATGGCTTCTCTTCTTTCGTTTGTCCATCTTCCTTTGGTTCCCAAAATATCATCATCTCCAAAAAATATTTCATAGAGCGCCTTATTATTCCGAAGATTGGTGAAATCCGTATGTTTTTTTTCAAGTTCTTGCAAAAATCTGAGTTGCTCAGCTGCCAATTCTTTTTCTCTCGAATTTTTCGCTTTGTCTTTTTCAGCTGTCAGTGGAGCACTCGGATGGGAAAGAGTTTCATACGCTGTTTTCTGAGTTTGTACTGCTGTTGTAAGAGGTTGAAGATCGACGTTTTCTGGTGTTGTTCCACTTGGAAAGTGCGTATCAAGAAGAGTTGATTTTGCAGCTCTACTTTCTTGAATTGCACGTAAACGCGTATAGTTTCTTGCTTGCTGAAGCACTTCTCTCACTGCAGATCGCATATTGCTCAGCTCATCTTCTCGGTCATATTTTTCTTGACCGGTTGGAACAGTTCCGGGATGAAGCGATTCCCATCTTTTTGCATAATCTGTTGTTGTGTCAATAAGTTCTGCTGATATTTTGGATTCATCATCAGTAAAGAACTTTGTTTTTGCATCGAAGTCTGCTGTAGTTTGGAGATATTCAAACTGCTGTTCGTTTGGAACAAAGAAGTTTGAAAAACCAAGAGTTCGAAGCACAGCAGTGAGTTCAGGAATTGCAGTAGAATCAGCTTCAAGTGCAGCTCGAGCAATTTCAATGTTTTGATATGCGGGACAGTTTTGATAGTACTGAGCTATATCATCACCTGCAGCGGCGCGTGAATTCAGAAATGTAAAATATGATTTTCCCTCTGCAAAAAGTTTTTGCACAAGTGTGAATGTATTTGTCGTTTTTGTTTTAAAATCTGATACTTCTTTAGCTTCAGGAGTTTTTTTCGTGATGAGACACCAAAAGTTTTTCGGATCGTCATTGGTAAGGTTTTCTCTTTTTGAAATTTCTACATCAAGATTGTTGTACTCTTCCTGTCCCTGAGCAATGCGTCCGTATTGTTCTGCAGTAGTTGAGAGGCTGCTGAGAGTTGAAAGATCAGCAGTGATAGGTTTCCCTACAAGCGTTGCAATTTGCAATATGTCATGTTCGTTTACTTTTTTCGCTTTAAGTTCTGTTATTGCATTTGTCAGTCTTCTCTGTTGCTCAGTAATTGCATCTTTTTCTTGTTTCTGTTCCTCAGGAGATAGTGTCAGTTCCATTCTGGTGTCGGAAATCCATGTCGGGAACCTGGATGTCGCCTCTTCACGCGCTTCAATCATCGCCTGATTTGTGATGACTTTCTTGTCTTTGTCCGCCATTTTTGGAAGCTCTAGAGCAAGATGATCAATTACACCGCGATACAGTGCAATTTGGTCTCTGTCTCTTTCACATTCTCTTCCGCTCGTTTCACACCATGACCGAATTGTATCATCCAAATTTTCTCCTTTGGGAAATCCTTCGCGAATTTCTGGGGCAGAAGGTGTCGGAGTAGGAGTAGGACTCCGGTTGGAGCTAGGTCCCGGAGTCGGAGTATTTAGAAAAATTCTTTTTTTCTCTGAGAATAAGAAACCGTTTTGGCTTCGTCCATGAGCCTGTTCTGGCACGTAATGGCAAAGAAAATATTGCATTGGGTATTTGTTTTGAAAATATAATGAATACGTTCATAGTATTGTATCATAAAACCCCATAATTTACAAATGTACAGGCGTGGAAAAATGATCAGATTTGTTCTTCAAAAAGCGGAACTCAGTATTTTTCTCTGATCGGGAAACTTGTAGGTAGATTTCTTGTACTTTGTACGTCTTCACGAACACTATTTTTCTGTTGTCGAACATCGACAACACTTTAGGAATACAAAAAATCATCTCTCCAAAGGGACTACGAAGATGTTCACCATTTTCGTCTTTTTCGGTGTTTCCAAAAATTTTTTAATATAACGAATGTTTCAAAGCATTCTTTTTTATCTGACAATGTCCTGATGACAAAAATATCCGAAAAAAATTATGCCTTTATTGACGGACAGAATCTGCATATGGGAACGCTCTCCTCGGAAGTTCCATGGAAAATTGATTTGCAGAGATTTCGGGTATATCTTGCTGAGAAGTATAATGTTACAAAGGCATACTATTACCTTGGATTCACTCACACGGATTACAATTCGCTCTACCGAAACATTCAAGAAGCCGGATTCATTCTTGAATTTCGAAAACATACTCTGGCAATGCGCGGAGAGAAGAAGGGAAATGTGGACACAGAAATTGTTTTTGAAATTATGAGAAAACTCTACAAAAAAGAACACTTTGGAAAGATTGTTCTCGTTTCTGGAGATGGAGACTTTCGAATGCTCGTTGACTTTTTGATTGCAGAAGGGCGGTTTCAAAAGATACTTTTTCCGAATAAACATTTTGCTTCGTCCTTGTATCGCTCGCTTCACGCAAAATTCTTCTCCTTTTTGGAGGATGAAGGAACGAGAAGGAAAATTTCGTGGACACAAAAAAAGAAAGGGTATCCTTAGGCAATGAACCGTTCGGAATCCCTTTCGTCTTGATGAATCTAGTATAGCAAATTTCGATGAAGAAGGCAAAATAATTTTTCGGAATATACCAAATAAAAAGTGATGGGAAGCATGCGATGTAATCAAACCCTATGAAAATTTCATCCTGAAAATTTTCTGAATAAATTTGGCATAGGGTATGCCAATGAGGTCGCCACTATTTTTTTCAATAATACCCAGTTCTCGAACTCCATTTCTGTTTAGTGCTTGAATGAGGATGTCACCTTTATCTTTTTTCTTTCCGTTCTGAATCACCCTGACCATCAGTGTATTTTCATCCTGTCTTTGTATCTCAAAAGTTTTAGCTTCATCAAAGGTGTGTGGGAGGCGCTTTGTTTTCGTCAGTGAAGAAAAACTCATTGGAATTTTGTTATAGGCAATATTCTCGCTCAGAGCAATGCTAAACTCTTGTCGAGAATACATTTGTTGTAGGATCAATTCTTTCAGATGAGGAATTAAATTTCGATCGTGTACTCTCAGAAATTTTTGAAGGTCATTTTTCAACTGTTTTTCATCAAATTTCTGAATTCTCTCGAGAATATCTTCTGCGGAGAATTCGATATGATAAAATTTCATTTTTCGATTGACCATTTTGAGGTCAAGCTCCACGCCTTTCGAAAGCAGAAACCAAAGATCATACATATCTCGACCTTTTGATCGAAGCATAAGCGCTCTAATTTTTTCCGCTAAAATCTCCGTGAAGCTCAAGTGTTTGATAATCGCTCCTGAAGGAATGGGAAAGTCAGTTTGAAGGACGTGTTCTTCCGACGTCTCAGGAATTTCTCTGATGGAGAATTCAAGATGGAGACTCAGGGGATATTTTGCGTCTTTCGGCGTATAGCTCAGAATTCCGGAATATGATTTGTTCCCTTTCTTCACTTTCTTCAGGGAGGTGTCAGGAATGATGAAAAGAACCTTTCTCAGGACATTTTTGATGAGCGTATTGAGTTCTGCAATGGTGAGATTTGTTGTGAAGTCGAGGTCTTCGGAAAAACGTCCAGCATTGAAGAGGAGACGTATTGCGGTTCCGCCTTTAAAATAAATTTTCTGACTTTTCTTCATGCTATAGAGAGCGCTTAAAAAAACAACTTGCAAGTATTCGCGAATGATAGTGAATTCATCAATGGCGTATCTTTTCGAAAATTCCCGTATTTGGTTTTGAGAAATCATAATTTTACAGTTTTAAAATATTTTATAAATGCTGTATTTTCTATCTTCGAAGCCAGCTCTTTCACTCTTTTCACATCAATTTTGTCCAAAAGGAGTTCCTCTAAGAAAAGTGATCCTCTGCCGAGGGCAACAAAAAACATGCTATCAATAAGCGCTTTTTCTGGAGTAGCAATGAGAAAATTGTCGACTTTTTGATAGTCAGTGAAATATTTCGCATTGAGATGTCGAAAAGAAAAACATTTTCTTCCTGTATATATTTGCTTGGTGATATTTGTGGTGATCGAAAGAATTTGTTGAGGAGTTTGAATCAGAATCCCGTAATAATTCAGAGCAGATTCGAGTGAAATATACGAAGGTGTATATATGCAATTCGCCACTTCAAAATCTGAAGGAACTCTTGATGACAAGAGATACATTCCTTTTACCACTCTTTCTAAAACTCCAGCTTTTATGAGACCCATCGCTTGATGATAGGCGGTATTATCCTCCTCAATGCTCATGAGCTTCTTCAGATCAGAAAGACTGAAAAGATTCTTTCTCGAATTTTGCAATATTTGAATTGCTTCGATTTTTTTCATGCGCTCATTATATCACATATTCTGTATTAAATGATACAGAATAATGAATATATGTACAAATGGAACAAAGCCATGATATCCGCCTTCTTCTTCCGGTTTTGTGAGAATACGAAATGTGTAAGTCTTCATGAGCAAATTTTTGGGGGAAAGGCAAAATAATTTTTCGGAATATACCAAATAAAAAGTGGATTTTCCTCACCTCTCTACTCTTCTGTCAGAATCCCCTTAAGATCTTGAGATGAAACAGAGCTCGTGAGATCTCTCGCTGAAAAATGAAAATGATTACTATGCACATAAAAGAGGAGATCTTCTGATTTTTGTTTTTCCAGAAGAACTCCTCCAAGAACATGTTGAAAGCATGCCCCTACAATATCGTGTAAACTTTTATTCACATCTCGCAAGGTTCTCTGTGGATCTGAATTTCTATTCGCCTCAAATGGATCTCCTGCGAGATCATAAAACTCTCCTGTTTCCGTATTGATTATGTCAAATCTTTCCATCGCGAGATCTACTCCAATACCATAACTATGAGCAGAATTTGTTGTGGATGAATTTACCTTCTTTTGATATTCAGCGTCACGGGTAAGAGACCCAACCACAATGCGAACGCTAAATTTCTCTGGAAGTCCCATCGCATGCAGCTGTTCATTAAAATCAATACTTATTTCCCTGAGAAGTTTCGCTACCTGCGGACATGTGACAACATAATCAGGATGATTATTCATATCGGGATTATTGTTTCCTTTCTGCTCTTCCTTAGCTTTTTTCCCACCACAATCTCTGAGTCTTACATATTTTCCCTGCTCCAGAATGGGTATCAACTTCTTTTGCGCTATGAGACGCTCGAGTTCAACATGATTCTCAATTTTTTGGGCGATTCTTCCTTCACTGGTTTGTAACCATTTCAAGAATTCTGGTTGTCCCCTTCTTGGATAACGTCTTGCTCCAGGCCATTTCTCTACAGGGAGGGGAAATCTGTTTTGTTCCGCATCTATTTTTAATCGCTTTCCAAAATCATCACTGTGAATGTACTTCCCTTGAGGAAAAAGCTCCGGAGTTTCTGCAGGTATTTCTGATGAGGTTTCTTCATCGGGTTTAACGGTAGGAGAAAGCCGTGACCAAATTCTCACCAAAATCGTACTAAAAGCGCTCCATCCCCATGTTTCTAAATGTTCTCTTTTTGTTTGTAGTGTATTTTGCTGAACGTGGCGAAGAAGATTTGCTGCAATGAGCGCGGTACTTCCTGCGACTGCACCAGTAAGAGTTCCCTGAATGCAGGCACGCGTATCCTCTGCAATCCCTAGAGGAGTTTCCTCTTCTTCTGCAACAGATCCGCGCGGGGCAGCATATGTTTCGTCGCTTGTAAGCCTCGCTCCGTTCTCTTTTTTTTCGAGAAGCTCACTGAGCGCTATGGCTTTTTGAGCATAGTCTGATGACAATGACCCATACTCAGCATGATCATCATTTGTAGTTGCCGCTACTGCTGTCATATACATATAAATATCTCTTCCATACCCTTTCCCTTCCTCTTTCACAATTTGCTGTTTAATTTTTTCTGCATTTTTTTTGTCATCCACATATTTTTTTCGGAACCACTGTAATACTTTTTGAATAATGTTCTCCCCCACATGGTATCCACTCAGAACACATGGATAGAGAAAGTCTTCATCAGGTACCTGAAATTCTTGTTGGATAGCTTGGAGGTTTTTATTTGCTTTCAGAATATTATACAGATACTCAAAATATCCAGCTGCGCCTTCACTTGCTCTGAGAAAATTTGTACGTTCATCATTTTTTTTTGCAACAACCAATCCATATCTTTGTGCTGTTTTTTTTACAAGTTGCCATCCTCCTCTTGCCCCAGCAGGACTGGTTTCATTTTCTCCTCCACCTGTTTCTAGGAGCGGAACCCCCTGTACAATAATTTTCTGAAGACCTTCGGGAAATTGTGATTTTTCTGCAAATATTTTTCTCGCCCAACTGAGACGCGACATTTTTGTTCTTTTTTCTGAATATTTTCCTGCTGTATCGATTTCTGCTTTTTGATAATTCTCATACGCTACATCAAAAAATGTTTTAGCTCTGTCATCTGGAGAATATTTCCGAAGGAAACATAAGGTGTTATACTGCCTTGGATAACTGACTCCTCCTTCATCTCCTGTTTTTACATGAACTGAAGGATACATTTCTCCTATGTGCCGTCTATATGCGTCAAGAAATTTTTGAGAAAATTCTTGATCAGGTACATTTTTATACCAAAGCTTTCGAATTACATCTTGTAATTTTCTTGCCACACTATGTCGTAGCATAAGAGAGTTTAGGTCTTCATCGGTTCGCGGAATAAATTTGTGAGAGTTTGGTTCAAAAATAATAGCCATAATTTCTTGAGGGATTTGTGGTATATATTTTTGATCTTTGACGACTGTTCTCTGGACAAAAAATTCGGTAACAGCAGATGCACGCTGCCCTTTGGGAAGCTTCTCGAGTATGTTTCCGGCATGAGAAAGCGACACCGGCCATTCGGGAATATCAGATTCTTCAAATGCAATTCCATTTTCTTCAAATGCTTTTTTCAAGTCCGCCGGAAAAAGATGTGGCTCCATTGGAATTTTTGGTGTTTCAATAAGCCTTCCATTCTGATCGACAAAAACTATCTCGAGCCCGCCAATTTCGGCGAATATTTTTTGGAATCCTTCGATTTTCCACTTGGTGAGCTCACCAGCGCTGAGAGGTCCACTCGGAACTCCTCTTTCTCCTTCGGTGAACTGCAAAGGTGAATCTTGCGCCAGCTTATACTCTTCGCTCTGATCTTCATTCTCATCATGAATTTTCTGCGCTTGAGGTTGAGGAACATACTCTGCAATTTTCGCAGCAAAAAATGTAGCAATGCCGGCAACCGCAGCGAGAAGATATCCCCTTCTTTCAGGATCATGTCCGTCATTTTTCCCAGCAGTTGGTCTTCTTTCAGATTCCATAAGAAAAATTTAGTCGGTCATTATCACACATATTTTTTGATTTAAAAAGTGAATTTAAGTTCTGGAAAATTCAAGGATTATAAGCACCACCCCTAGAGGAGATCAGAAATGACTTCATTTGGAGTACGATATCGAAGTGATTTTCTTGGTCTGTCGTTGAGTTTTTCTTGTACTGCATAGATTTTTTCTTCTGATACTTTGG
>JACRHZ010000017.1 GCA_016220175.1 Candidatus Peregrinibacteria bacterium | reverse complement strand
TCTGACAAATATTGTTTCTCCAACTTCTGATGTGATGCCAAGAAATACAGTGCAATACACTTTTACGATTACAAACAGTGGAACAGGAAATTCTCCCAATGCCATATTTACGAGCACTTTGACTTCCGGAGCAACTTTCTCTGGAGGATCAGATACATATACGACTTCGTATCCATCAATTACTCCAAACGAAACCAAAACCATTTCTCTTTCAGCAATCGTCGAATCGCCTCCAAGTGCAACGGTTGTAAATACCGGGACCGTCACCGATGATGAAGCCTCTTCTGCTTCAGCTTCAGCAGCATTCGTCATGTGGCAGAGTAAAAGCGGCGGAACAAGTTCAGCATCCCTCAGACAAATTATAGATAAATATTTTACAAAAAAAACGGAAGAACCTTCCCCTCCTCCAAAAGATCCTGAAGAAAAAAATACTGAGGATAATTTTATAAGAATATCTGAAGCTCCTCCAACATTAAAAGAATCTGGAGATGAGGAAGCTCTATTTCCTAAAATTATTTATATTGAAAGAAAAGATCTGGCGAATGATCTTGAAAAAATTGAGGTCTTTCCACAGCTCGGCGAATACATAACTCCCGGTGATCAACAAAAAATCGCTTCTCTCTTCTCGGACACAAAGCCAGACCATGTCTATTATAAAGCTGCTGTCGCTTTGTATAACCAAGGAGTTATTCAGGGATATAAAGATGGTTCCCTAAAACTCGATGCAAATATCACCCGTGAAGAAGTGGCAAAAATTATTGTCCGCGCTTCTCAAAGTAAAATCCCAGGAAAATTCACTGCGGGATTTCGCGATGCCAAAGCGAAAGAATGGTATACCCCCTACGTCAATTTCGTCTCCACTGCCAAAATCATGGAAGGATATGGCGGAAATGTCTTCGGAGTCGGAAAAAATATCACTATGGCAGAAACTATGAAAGTTATTATCTCTGGATTCCAACTCAATCCCAATATCTCCCCAAATTCTGGAAAAGGTCATTGGGCTAAGCCCTATTATGATTTTCTCCGTTCAAAAAATCTCGTGTCCTCAGACTTTTATAACTCGAAAAAATGGGATAAGCCGATCACACGAGGTCAAATCTTTGATATCATTTATCGAACTCTTTTCATGGAGGATGGAGGAAGTGATGAATTTGTCGATACCATCAGAATGAGCATCCCTGTGCTCAACATGAAAGATGTGGTTATTTCTCGAACTCTCCTCAGCGATGCCAGCGTTTGGGCACGTGATCTTGCAAAAGGCGGCGGATTTTATGAGGTCCCTAATGAAAATGGAACTCTTATTATTTTTGCTCATGCTTCTTCAAATCCAAATAATAAAAACCCGAATGCAAGCCTCTTTAAGCCACTTGTTGATTCTCTCAAGATTGCAGATGCTATAGAACTTAAACTCAATGGAAAAAACTTATTCTTCACTTTGGAGAGCCGTGAAAAAGCTCGTGAAAATGAAATAGAAAAAATCAAAAATGCTCCAAAAGATACCGGACTCATCCTCTTTACTTCTGCAGAAGATCCGTCGGAACGCTGGATATTTATGGGAAAATCGGCGTCATCTATCTAAGCGAAAAGTACAAAGTACAAAGCACAAAGTACAAAACTTAAAAAAGGATTTCATATTTTGTACTTTGTACTTTTAATTTTGTACTTTTTCGTCATTGATTTCTGCTATACTGCGTCCTGCAGTTTTTTATTTTTAAGAGAAAATGAAAATTCGGATTACCCGTCTTCCGCATGGAAAAGATCTTCCCTTGCCACAGTTTGAAACTCCGGGGGCAGTGGGATTTGATTTTGTTGCTGCAAAAGATACAGAGATTCCTCCACGAGAAATTGCAAGAATTTCTACCGGACTTGTTATTTCAACACCAGCGAATCATGCGCTTATTATTGCTCCGAGATCATCAACCCCGAAAAAGAAACATCTCGATATGCCGCATTCTATTGGAATTATTGATCAGGATTATTGTGGTCCTCAAGACGAAATCCTCATACAGGTCAGGAATTTTTCTGATGAAACAGTGTGGGTGAAGCGCGGGGAGAAAATTGCCCAGGGAATGTTTGTGAAAATTGAAAAAGCAATTTGGGAAGAGATGGAACATCATGAAATTGAGGCGAATACGAGAGGTGGATTTGGAAGCACGGGGTAAAAAAATTTTGAATTATAAATTTTGAGTTTTGAATTTTTTAAATAAATTTTAAATCTTAATTTTTAAGCATTCCATTTTTCACCAGTTTACACCTTGTGTTTAAACATTAGAAATTAGAATTTAATTCAAAATTCAAAATTAAGAATTCAAAATTTCTAACTGGATCTTTACAACTTACTCACTCACTTCCTGTGGTTCGAAAAAAGTGGCGAAATCGATGGCGCACATCAGCTTCTTCTGGATCGATTCTTTTTCCGAATCGAATCCGAATCCTTACCGCTGTAGTAATTCTCGTTTTTGGAATTATCTTTGTGAGATTATTTCAGCTTCAAGTCGTCAATGGATCATATTACCAAAAGAAAATTCAATCGCAAGTTTCTTCTGAGATTGAATTTTCCGCTCGCAGAGGAAATATTCTTGTAAGAGATTCTAAAACAGGGAATCTCCTCAAATTGGCGCTTAACACTTCTCTTGATGAACTCCGGGTGGATGCAGAGGAAACTCCTGATAAGCATTTAGTGGTCGAACTTCTCACCCCTATTATTTTCCGTGAAGAAGAATATGCAGCATGCCAAAAAGATCCAACTTTATGCCCCGAGGAAAGCGTGATTTATCCCGAACCAAAAATTGATGAAAAGAGTCAGGAACTTCTTCATGAGGATCCGCTTCTCCCGACTTTTGAGGAAGCTCTTCAGAAAAAAAAAGCTGAGATTTTTCGGAAAATTAATACTGAAAACAGGTATGTACTTATAAAAAGGCAACTTTCTCCTGAAGAATCAAAAAAAATACGAGATCTCAAGGATAAATATACACTGGAGCATAAACGCGATCGAGCCCGTCTTTTTGCTGAAAAAAAATCAACGGCTACGGCAATTCCTGATTACTTTAAAGGAATAATTTTGGAACCAAAAAATTTGCGTTATTATCCGGAGAACGAACTTGCCTCGCAGGTTTTGGGATTTGTAAATCATGACGGCACTGGTCAGTATGGAGTAGAAGAAAAACTTAATGGGATTCTTTCTGGTCAAAAGGGGGTCTACACCGGGAGAACTGATACCATAGGAAGATCTATTGGTCTCTCTGTTGAAGATTTTCAGAAAGCCATTGACGGAAGTGATGTTGTTCTCACTCTTGATCGCATTATTCAAAAAAAGGTGGAGGATGTTTTGGCAGAGCGAGTTCACGCATATAAAGCTGATTCCGGACAAGTGATCGTCATGAATCCAAAAAACGGATATATTCTGGCGATGGCAAATTATCCGACATTTAATCCGAATGAATTTGGAAATGTTTATCTCACACGGAGAATAACTCCCGATGATTTTAATTCCATTGGCAAATCTATTCCACTTCTGAAAAAAAATCCTGAGGATCCGAGTGAAGAACTTATCCCTGCAACATTTGATGAATATGAAGAAGCCTGGAAACTTGAATACAATCCTGAATTTTATATTTATGAAAATTTCGCAGGACCTCGCTCATATTTGAATAAAACTGTTCAGGAAATATATGAACCGGGATCAGTATTTAAACCAGTCGTCATGTCTATTGGACTCGATACCGGTGAAGTTCGCCCTTCTTCAACATACATTGAGAACGGACCAATTCAAGTCGATGTTGGAGGAGAACTCGTGCCAATTAAAAATGGAGACGGGAAATATTTGGGTGTGCAGACCATGATACAAGTCCTCGAACGATCAGCAAATTTAGGAATGGCGGCTGTAGCGAAAAAACTCGGAAAAGGAGTGATGTATGAATATCTGAATGAATTTGGATTTGGAAAAGAAACATTTGTAGAATTGGCGCAAGAAATTCCTGGAAAACTAAATCATTACACAAAGTGGTCAACTGCCGCACTTTTAAATACCGCGTTTGGACAGGGAATTTCAACAACGCCGCTTCAGGTTATTACTGCATGGTCTACACTTGCAAATGGAGGACTCCTTCCGGAACCTCATATTGTTTCGGAAATCCAACATCCGGATGGCAGTACTCAAAAAACTGAACCAAAATACAAAAGCGTGCTGAAGGCTGATACTGCTGCAACTCTTACATCAATGCTTGTTTCTTCAGTGGAAAATGGCGTAGCCAGAAAGGGTGGAGTTCCCGGATATAAAGTTGCCGGAAAAACTGGAACATCACAAATTGCGGGAGCTGACGGGAATTATGAAGATACATCCCACGATGGTTCTACTATTACGAGCTTTGCAGGATATGCTCCAGCAGACGATCCAAAATTCGTTATTCTGGTGAAATTTGATCGTCCCAGAATCGGTCCAAGTACTTGGGGAGAAAACACTGCGGCACCAACTTTTAAACTCATTGCAGAATTTCTCCTCGACTATTACGAAGTGGCTCCGGAAAAGTAATGTTTTTTTCTTGTACTTTTTCCTCTCACCAATTAGACTCAGCAATGTTTTTTTCCACATATGAACATCGAAATCCGAAATATGAAAGATCACGTCGGGGAAGAAATTACTTTGAGAGGGTGGATGTGCAATAAACGAGAAAGCGGAAAAATTATTTTTCTGGAGCTTCGTGATGGAAGCGGTTTTCTTCAGGGA
This sequence comes from Candidatus Peregrinibacteria bacterium, assembly GCA_016220175.1. Classification (NCBI taxonomy): domain Bacteria; phylum Candidatus Peregrinibacteriota; species Candidatus Peregrinibacteria bacterium. The sequence goes on along the minus strand of JACRHZ010000017.1, from coordinate 53,637 downwards.
ATTGTCGGAAAAGATTCTGTTTCGGAGGAAGTGTTTGAAACGGCAAAAAGACTGACTATTGAATCTTCTGTGCATGTAACGGGAGAAGTAACGAAGCATCCAAGACAAGATGATGTTTTCGAATTGCAGGTGAAAAATATTAAGATTATTCAACTGGTAGAAGGAGAATATCCGATTGGGAAAAAAGATCACGGTCCTGATTTTTTGCTGAACAATCGACACTTGTGGCTGAGGTCAGAGAGTCAGTGGGCTGTTCTTCGTATCCGCCATTTGGTAAAAACCGGATTCCAGAAGTATTTCAATGAAAATTCGTACATTGAGCTCGATACTCCAACATTTACTCCGAATGCATGCGAAGGTACTACTGATCTTTTTGAAGTAAAATATTTCGATGACACGGCATATCTCACACAAAATGGTCAACTCTACCTTGAAGCTATGTGTATGGCATTTGGAAAAGTGTATGACCTCTGTCCAAATTTTCGAGCAGAAAAATCAAAAACGCGAAAACACCTCACTGAATTCTGGACTCTGAACCCAGAAATTGCTTTTATTGATCACGAGGAAAGTTTGAAAATCCAAGAGGAGTGCATGAAAGCGATGGTGAAATTCGTCTTGGAGCACGGGAAAAAAGAATTAGAAATGTTGGAACGAAACATCAAAGAATTAGAAATGTTCCTGGAAATTCCATTCATTCATTACGAATACCCTGATGCTATCAAAAAACTCCAAGAACTTGGCTCAGGAATTAAGTACGGTGAAGACTTAGGAGCACCTGAGGAAGAGCTCCTTACAAAAGATTCGGATGCAGGAGTGATCGTGAAAAACTGGCCAAAAAGTATTAAGCCGTTCTACATGAAAAACTATACCACAAGAAAAACAGATCCGAGTAACGGAGACCGTGTTTTTAATGCTGACGTACTTGCTCCTCGTGGGTTTGGTGAAATTATTGGAGGAAGCCAGAGAGAAGATGATTATAAAAAATTACTCGAAGGAATAAAATCTCACAATCTTCCCGTGTCCATTTTTGAATGGTATCTTGATCTTAGAAAATATGGATCTGTACCACATTGTGGTTTTGGCATTGGTATTGAACGAATGACAAGATGGGTTTCAGGAATTCATCATATTCGCGAAACAATCCCCTTCCCACGAATGCTCAATCGTCTTACTCCATAACTATGATGAAATGGAGATATTTTTCTGTATTTAGTTTTTTTCTCATCAGCATTTTTGGAAATACAGAAATTTCTTTTGGAGCACATATTTTTTCAGATGTTTTGGATTCTAGTGCTTATGCCGAATCTATAGAATACGCAGCATCGCATCATCTCGTAGAAGGATATGCACATGGGACTTTTCGTCCAAATACTCGGATAAATCGAGCAGAATTTGTAAAAATACTCGAAAATATTGACCCCACAAAACTGGGAACAGAACTCTGCCCTGAACATACGAACACATTTCTCGATGTTGCTTCAAATCAATGGTTTGCTCCACTCGTTTGTAATGCAAAACAAAAGGGATATATTGATGGATATCCGGATGGAACATTTCATGGAGAGAGACCTCTTTCATTTGTGGAAGCGGCAAAAACTTTGGTGAAATTTTTTCATTTAGAAGAGCATCAGGGCGGTGAGTGGTATGCCCCATTTGCGAAAGCACTCTCAGAAAAAAATGCGATTCCCCCTTCTGTATTAAAATTTGATCACTTTCTCACACGTGCTGAAGTGATCGAAATGGTGTACCGACTTCGAGAAAATGTAGAAGGAAAAGAGTCTTCTTTTTTTGATTCTGAGAAAAATATCCTTACAAAAGATATTCAAAAAAGAGAAGTGTATCTTCCTATTCTCATGTTTCATCATGTCTTAGATGTCCCCAAAAATGATCCTGATCAGACATACTATAAACTTTCCATTTCCCTAAAAAAATTGGAAGAATTTCTGCAATTTTTTCAAAACAATGGAGTCGAGACACTCACCTTTTCAGATCTCGATCTTATTCTCAAAAAGAAAAAAATCCTTCCCAAAAAATCGGTAATGCTGACGTTTGACGATGGGTATGGAAATAATTTTGAAAATGCATTTCCATTACTGGAAAAATACAAAATGAAAGGGAATTTTGCAATTATCACAGGAAAACCGGGAACAGATCCGTGGTATATGAATTGGGGAGAGATTCAACAATTATCTGAATCTGGGCATGAAATTTGTTCGCATACTGATCAACATCAGGATCTTCAAAAACTTTCAAAAGCAAATATTGCCACTGAATTTGAGAAATCAAAAAATATTTTGGAAGGGCAGCTCGGAAAAGAAATCTTGTGTATCGTTTATCCCGGCGGGAAATATGATAGCCGTGTAAAACGGATTGCAAAGGAAAAAGGATATGAGTTCGGGAGAACAACTGATAATGGCGCTGTTCAAAAGTTTATAGATAAATTTGTACTCAAAACATTCCGCATTTTTCCAAATACCGCTACTTCCTCATTGAAAAATTGGTTTGCAGATGCAAATTATAAATAACGATAATTACGCGAAACTCCACATTTTCTTCATGTATTCTTCGACGCACCTGTTCGTATTAAAATAGTGAATCAGAGAGATTGCGGCTTTCATGCGTTTTCTCCATTCTTCTGGACGATGGTAATAGCAATTGACAGCATCTGTTAAATTTTCATAAAGCTCGTGAGCGTCCATATTGTCGCGAGAATTCTCATCAAGCCCATTTGATTTTTCCCCAAATCCCCACCCTGCCATCGGATTCAGAGCAAATCCTTCAATCCACCATCCGTCGAGAACGGAAATATTAAGAAGTCCATTCAGAGCGGCTTTCATCCCGCTTGTTCCGCTGGCTTCCAGAGGACGAACTGGATTATTGAGCCACATATCTGCTCCAGAAATGAGTTTTTGAGCAATATCAACATTATAATCCGAGATGACCGCAATGCGTATTTGTCCGCGAAGCATTTTCTCAAATTTTTGAAGATTCCCTTTTTGCCAATTACAGAACTGGTCAAACTCATAACATTTCCCCGAAAATACCATTTGAATTTTTCGATATCCAAGTTCGCGAAGACGATCAATATCACGAAAGATGAGCGTTGGTCTTTTGTACGGAACAAATCTTCTTGCAAATGCAATCGTGAGAGTGTTTTCATCAAAAAAATCTTCTTTGTATTTTTCAGGGGAAAAAATGTAATACTCCGGGTGTTCGTTAATCCATTTCACGAGTTCTTTTTTATTTTTTTGATGGGCCTGCCAAACCTTTTCTCCCGAGAGAGTATTCTCAGCATCACAAAGCTCTGATGGGCGTTCTCTCCAATGAAGAAAAGAACTGTCAAAGAGTTTTGCCATGGAATCTGAAATCCATGTGAGATGATGAATTCCATTCGTAATGTTTTCAAAGGAATATTCTGGAAACATTTGGTGACATACCTCATTATGCTTCTCTGAAACGCTGTTCACTTTTTCCGACAAATTGAGAGCGAGATGTGTCATGCTGAGGCGATCACTCGTCGCAATATTTTTAATATGCCACGGAAGTATCGAAGTAAGGACACGTTCCGCGAGATGATAGTCAAAATAATCATGTCCCGCAGGAATGGGAGTGTGTGTCGTAAACGTACACATTTTTCGAACATCCGCATCATGGTAGGCACATTCTTTAAGAAGCTCGAAGGTAAGAAATGCTGAATGCCCTTCATTCATATGAAATTTTTCAATGTGATTGTACCCGAGCGCTCGAAGCATTTTTACTCCACCTATTCCCAAAATTGTTTCCTGTCCGATGCGTGTATATTCGTCTCCTGCATACAGAAATTTGGTAAGATCTCGATCCCAACGCTTATTTTCAGGGAGATATGTGGTGAGAAAATAGACGGGAAGAGATTTTCCTATATCGCTTTTTACCGTGTACTCAAAAACTCCAACTTTTACCGGTCGATCTTCAACTTGAACATCGACCGTAATGGAAAGTCTCTTCATATACTTCTCAAAATTGAGAGCTTTTTCTGGGTTGTCATCCTTGTGATAGATGAGAGAAACTCCGACTGCTGGAATGCTCATATCCGCACAGGAATGCATCATGTCAGCCGCGAGAACTCCAAGTCCTCCTGCATAATTCCGAAATTTCGCATCGAAAGCGAATTCCATGGAAAAGTAGGCGACGGCAATGGATGATGAGGGTGACATATGTGTATTTGTACTATCTATATTTTACCATATTTTTATGAAAAATACTATCCACAAGCCTTTGGAGAACTCCTACATTTTTGGACACATTCTCTCTCGGATCAGAAGAAAAAAACAAAAAGCAAAACACAAAATCTGCAGTTTCAAAGAAAGTGGCTCTTCTCTCTTGCCAAATAACCTGAATTTCTTCACGAAGGGAAAGTCCTTTCCTTAAGGGCGGTCTCTTATGTTTTGATTTTTCCAGCCTTCGAAAGAGCTCTTTAGGCGGAGCGTAGAGGAAAACAAAAATTGAATTTTTTTTGAGAAGTTCAACATTTTCTTTCTGCATCACTGTTCCTCCACCAACAGAAATGATCGTGTTTTCCACGGAAGAAAGTTCTTTGCAGACATCGTATTCCATTTTTCGAAATGTGCCCCAGCCATTTTGTGCAACGATTTCCGCGATTTTTTTTCCTGCTCTCTTTTCTATTTCCTGATCGGTATCAACAAACCTATACCAATTTTTTTTCGCAAATTCGCTCCCAAAATGAGACTTTCCACTTCCTCTCATGCCGGTGAAAACAATGTTGCGAGACATATTCGTAGTTGTTTAAACTGAGAAGAAATTTGCTTTTTAATTTTAAATTTCAAAATTTAAAATTGCCCCCTCCATTCCTCATACTCCTGCCAATATGTGGGATAGGTCTTCTCCACACATTCGGGATGGAGAATTCGGACGTCAGGAATTACAGCTCCCAAGATCGAGAAACACATCGCGATACGATGATCATGAAATGTTTCAATTTCTGCCCCATGAAGCTCAAGTGGATCACCATGAACCTCAATAAAATCTTTTCCCGAAAGAACATTGGCTCCCATGCTCGCTAAGTTCGAAACAAGTGCAGAGATTCGATCACACTCTTTATCACGAAGGGTGGAAAGCCCAGAAATTCGAGAAACTCCTTTTGCAAGCGCAGAAAGTACAACTGCCGTCATAGCGGCATCTGGCATTTCTCCGAGATGAATATCGTCAAGCGGGAGAAGATTCTGAGGTGCAGTGAGAAAAATCCCGTCAGAAGACATTTGAACCATTGCTCCCATTTTTTTGAGAACTTTTTCGGGAAAATATGCATCTCCCTGTAGCGAGTTTGAACAAATATTTTGTACAATAATACTCCCCTGAGTTGCGAGTGCGATTCCGAGTGGATATGTGGCTGAGGTAGCATCGCCTTCGATATGAACCTCGCCTGGGGAAGAAAGTGGCTGAGGGTCAATACAGAATTCAGTACTCCTCTCATTCTGACGCACATGTACTCCAAATTTTTCAAGGAGTCCAATTGTCATGCGAACATATAGCTCAGAAACCAGTTCATTTTTCAAAGTAATGCGAACTGGGTTTCCAGCGAATGGAGCAATATGAAGGAGCGCACTCAGAAACTGTGAAGAAGTTTTTCCAGAGATGTGAATATCTCCTCCCTGAAGGACTTGATTTCCTAAAATTTGTATGGGAGGAAACCCTTTTTTTTCCGGATAATTCAGGAGAACCCCCATTTGTGAAAGCGCATCCGAAAGATCACGAAGCGGTCTTTTTTTCATGCGAGGTGCTCCGGTGAGAAGAGTTTTTCCACTTCGAAGCGCAGAAACTGCGGTGAGAAAGCGAAGTGATGTTCCAGAATTTGCACAAAAAATCTCTAGATCGCTTTTATTTTGAAATTTTCCAGAAGTGCCAACAATTGTAAGTTCCCTTTCTTTTCCCTCAAAATATATATCCACACCAAATTCTCGGAGTGCGGTTATCATCACCTCTGTATCTTCACTGGAAAGCCATTCTTTCAAGATTGTTTGCCCTGGAGCGAGAGCAGCGAGAAGGAGCGCTCTATTGGTAAGAGACTTTGAGCCGGGAACTGAAATTTTCCCTCGAAATGGATGCGTGAAAGGCGAAAGTTCTCTCATGTTGCAAAATTTCGATAATAGAACACATCAGAAAATATCACATGTTACTTCTGTTTTTTGCGGTAAATGAATTCATTGAGACGATGCCAAAAACCTTTCTTTTGCTGCTTTTTCGTAACAATCTCTCCGAGAAGAGCTCTGCTTTTTTCCCATGTTTCCGAACTTTTTTTGAAAACATAATCGCGATTCTCCTTCCCTGATTTGGGAGAAAGCGTCATACCAAGGACTGAACCTATGGCTCCTCCAATTACGATCCCCATGAGAACTTTATCGAGCTTTCCCTGCTTTTTCCGCTTCCCCGCGCGTGAGTCATTTTCATGTGAAGAAGTGTCATCGGACATAATTTTTTTCTAAAAGTCACTGTGAGAATTGTGACGAAAAATAGGGAAAAAGACAAGACTGCGTTGCTGAATTTATATAATGTATTGACTGCAACAAAAATCAAGAGTACTATATACCTGTACCATAGGTAATGGTGTAAATCCCCTTTCTTTTTTCCTTATGCATAACGAAAAAGTCATTATCAATTTTAAAAAAGCGAAAAGTCACTTAGAAAAGATTATGTCGATGATAGAAGATGACGCATATTGCATAGACATTATGCAACAAAACCTTGCGGTGATTGGTCTCCTCAAATCAGCCCACCAAATGCTGATGGAAGGTCATCTCAAGAGTTGTTTTAGTCATGCAATGCAGTCAAATAGAGTCGACAAGAAGGAGAAAATGATTGAAGAAATACTTCAAGTAACAAAACTTTTTAGTAAATAATTTTTTTGATGCTTATGAAAAAAACCGTTGTTCCTATTCAAGGAATGCACTGTAAATCCTGCACAATGCTGATAGGAGATGCTCTTCAAGAAATCAGTGGTGTAAAAAGGGTGTATGTTAACCTCAAACATAAAAATGCTGAAATTTTTTCCGAATCTGATCTTGATATGGAAAAGGTAACAGAGGCGATCAAAAATGCCGGATATGAAATAGGAGAAGAAAAAAAACAAAGTTGGATCAGTACGAATGTCGACGATTATAAGGATATCGGTCTTGGGTTCGTTTTTGTCATTTTTTTCTATTTTGTTGCTTCATGGTTTGGACTTTTTTCCATTAATGTGGGAAATGGAGATCCATCAAATCTTTTTCTCGTACTTCTCGTGGGAATTACTGCGGGACTTTCGACATGCATGGCACTCGTCGGCGGACTTGTTCTCGGAATTTCGACGCGGCACGCAGAAAAACATCCGGAAGCGACACCTCTTCAAAAATTTCGTCCCCATCTCTATTTTAATATTGGAAGAATTTCATCGTATTTTCTTCTCGGAGGAATTATTGGTATGGCGGGACAAGTGTTTCAGTTGTCAGGGCCTGTGCTCGGCATAATAACTATTTTTGTCGGCATGGTTATGCTCTTTCTCGGAATAAAACTCCTTGAAATTTTTCCGAAATTTTCACATCTTTCCCTCACTCTTCCTTCTGGAATCAGCAGACTTTTTGGTATTCGAAAACATCATGAGAAAGAATATAGCCACTATAATTCACTCTTTGTCGGAGCTCTTACTTTTTTTCTTCCCTGCGGGTTTACGCAAGCAATGCAGCTTTATGCAATGAGCACGGGGAATTTCTTATCAGGAGCGCTCATTATGTCTGTTTTTGCGATTGGAACCGCTCCGGGACTCCTCGGAATTGGAGGTCTCACATCTGTGATTAAAGGAATTTTTGCAAGAAGATTCTTTAAATTTGCTGGAATAATCGTCATTGCTCTCGCTTTTTTTAATATTTCGAATGGATACAATTTGACAGGATGGTCATTTGATCTTGGGAAAAGCACTTTTTTTGCGCCAAAGGAGGCGAATATTTCTCTTGAGAATGGAGTTCAGATTGCGAAGATGAAAGAAACGGCTTCTGGGTATTCTCCGCGTTCATTCACCGTAACGAAAGGAGTTCCTGTAAAATGGATTATAGACGCTCAGGATATGTACAGTTGTGCTGCTTCCCTTTCCGTTTCAAAACTCGGAATTACGAAGAGTCTGAAGAAGGGAGAGAATATTGTGGAGTTCACTCCTGAAGAAGTGGGAACAATAAAATTCAGCTGTTCCATGGGAATGTACCGGGGAGAATTTACTGTTGTTGACGCGAAGAGCTCATCATCTGAGGCCTCAGGAGAAAATTTACAAGAAAAGGAAATTGCTCCATCTCAAAATGTGAATACCAACACTTCTAAAGCGCCACTCCAGAGTTCTGCGGATGTTCAACTTCTGAAGACAACATATATCTCTTCAAATCAAGATATTTCTCCATATGAGTTTACGGTCACTTCAGGAAAGCCAGTGCGGCTCGAAGTGGACGTTCGAGAAAATGGATCTGGGTGTATGTCCACAATCATGATCCCAGGACTGTATAATTACCCAGAATATCTGGAAAAAGGAAAAACGATTGCCATGGAATTTACTCCGCAAAAAAAAGGAGACTATCCGATCACGTGCGGCATGGGAGTTCCCAGGGGAATCATAAAAGTACTGTAAAAGAACGCTTGTATTTTAGAGAAATGCAGTTCTTTATTTTTTTACATTTTTAACAACCTCCACCATAGGTAATGGTAAACACACTTTTCTTCTCTTTTATTTATTTTTTATGTTTTCATCCTCTTTTACTATCACCGGCATTACGTGCGAAGCATGTGTAAAACTCATAAAAAAAAGATTGCAAAAAATACAAAATGTTACTGAGGTATCACTCGAATTAAGTGGAAATCTTGGAATTTCCTCAGATCGCCAAATCGAAAAAACAGAACTCCTCTCAGCCTTGGAAGGCACTGATTACAAGGTGCTCTAAATACAGTATTTTAAAAATTAGAGATTGGAATTTATTAAAAATTTAATCCCGCAATGCCAGACAAAATTCAAAATTTCCTCTCAGTAAATATCTCCCTTTCGTGAACAATCTTTTATATTTTTTCTCTTTTTTTCTCCCTCCTATGTCTTCTCAAAAAACAACTCTCAAAATTAGTGGTATGCACTGCACTTCCTGTGAAAAGCTTCTCACAGAAGCACTGAGCGATATTCCCGGAATAAAAGATGTACGAGTGTCCTACGCGAATGGTACTTCGGAAATTGAGTATGATCCGAAGAAAATTTCAAACATGCAGAAAGTAATTGATGTCATCAAGAAAGAAGGGTATGACGCTCACGTTCTTAAAAACGAATCTCCTATTTCCGAGGAGAAAAAGAAAAACGATACGAATCCAACTGAAATTATTCTTCATGAAGGAAATTCCGGTTCTCCAGTGCATATACAACTCGAATCAATACTTGAAGCGGATGGGAAAATAGAAACCGGCGAGAACGGAAGAAGTTCTTTTGAGGGTCAAATACAGAGAAAAAAAAGAGCAGAGTTTACCCTTCCGAAAGGAATCAAGGAAAAGGAAAGGTTTATTGACGACTTCTTGAACATTATGAATTCCGCAAAATTTCTCGATATCGGAGAAAATGGAACGACTGAACAAGTATCATCCTTCGGAAATGGGAAAGAAAAGATGGGGCCTATTGAAAAAGATCCGAATAAAAGAATTTCTTTGTCCATTTCTGGGATGCATTGTGCTTCTTGCTCAGCGATTATTGAGAGATCTCTGAAAAAACTCGAGAGTGTCAAAACGGCGAATGTGAATTTTGCTGCAGAAAAGGCTTCTGTAGTGTTCGATGAAACCAAAAATTCAATTCAAGATGTCATGAATGCCGTAAAAAAAGCAGGATATGGAGTAGAAATTCTTTCTGAAACTGATACTGGAGCGGAACGAAAAAAGCGTGAAATGACGATTTCACACTACTTCCATAAATTTATATTTTCCCTCGTCCTCAGTCTTCCGATGCTCTATTTCATGCTTCTTGATTTCTTCAAGTGGCTCCCTGGAGGGAATTTTTTCCCACCATACATTGGAATTATTTCGCTCATCCTCACCATTCCCGTACAATTTTACGCAGGTTCTGGGTTTTATAAAGGCGCATGGTCAAGCCTCAAGATGAGAACATTTAACATGGATAGCCTTATCGCTATCGGAACAAGTACCGCGTTTTTTTACAGTCTTGGAAATTATCTCGTTTCCTCATTCAACAATTTTTCTGTTTTAGGTCTCAATGGAGAAAAAGTCCCAGACTTGTATTTTGAGACAGCGGCATTTCTAATTACATTCGTGCTCCTCGGAAAGTGGCTAGAATCGAAGGCAAAGGGAAGAACATCAGACGCCATTACCAAGCTCATGGGACTTCAGGCAAAAACGGCGCGGGTTGTTCGCAATGGCTCAGTGAAAGATATTCCCATTGATGAAGTCACCCATGGGGATATTATTATGGTCAGACCGGGAGAGAAAGTTCCGGTCGATGGAGTTATTATGAAAGGATCATCTTCTCTCGATGAATCGATGATTAGTGGAGAAAGTATTCCTGTGGAAAAAACTGTCGGTGATATGGTCATTGGAGCAACGATCAATAAAACAGGAACATTTGAGTTTGAAGCACAAAGAATAGGATCTGAAACAACACTCGCTCAAATTATTCGCCTTATTGAAGAAGCACAAGGATCAAAAGCGCCAATTCAGGCGTTTGCTGATCGTATATCTTCATGGTTTGTTCCAGCAGTTATCGGTATTGCCATTCTCACATTTATCATTTGGTACTTTCTTTTAGGCGCATCTCTCTCATTTGCTCTCCTTGCTTTCACGGCAGTCATTGTCATCGCATGTCCGTGTGCTCTTGGACTTGCAACGCCAACAGCGCTCATGGTGGGAACAGGAAAAGGCGCTGAAAATGGAATTCTGATTAAAGGAGGCGAACCTCTTGAAGCGGCGCGAAACATTACCACTCTTATATTTGATAAAACTGGAACTCTCACGAAAGGAAAACCTGAAGTAACAGACGTAGTGAGTTTTGGAACAGGTGATGAAGAAGATGTTTTGCAAATAGCGGCATCACTTGAAAAGCTTTCAGAACACTCTCTTGCTGAGTCTATTTACGCTTCCGCGGAGGAAGAAGGAGTTACATTTAGCGAGGTTGAGGATTTTCAGGCAATTCCTGGTCATGGAGTAACGGGAAAAATTGAAAATGTTGAATATTTCCTCGGCAACAGAAAACTCATTGCGGAATACGCGCTTCTGGAAATGTCGAAAATCGAGAGAAAAATAGTAAAACTGGAAGAAAAGGGAAAAACGGTAATGATTCTCGCATCGAAAAGTGAAATTTTGGGATGCATTGCGGTTGCAGATACCGTAAAAGAAACCTCCAAGGAAGCCATTACCAAGCTCATTCGCATGGGGCTCGAAGTGTATATGATCACAGGAGATAACATGAGAACAGCAAAATCAATTGCAGATGAAGTCGGAATTACCAATGTCCTCGCGGAAGTTCTTCCCGAAGATAAAGCGAGGGAAGTCAAGAAACTTCAGGAACTCGGGAAAAAAGTGGCGATGGTGGGAGATGGCATTAATGACGCGCCTGCTCTCGCTCAAGCAAATCTTGGAATTGCGATGGGATCTGGAACAGATGTTGCGCTTGAAGCTGGCGGAATTGTGATTATCAAGAATGATCTCCGCGACGTCGTTACGGCGCTCAAACTTTCCCGTGAAACCATGGGGAAAATAAAGCAGAATATGTTTTTCGCGCTTTTTTACAACGTTATTGGGATTCCTATTGCAGCGCGCGTATTTGCGAGCTTTGGCCTCATTCTGAAGCCAGAACTTGCGGGTCTTGCTATGGCGCTCAGCTCTGTTTCCGTAGTACTCAATTCATTGCTCCTCAGAAATTTTAAACCACGCAAACGGAATTATATTTCCATGATTGCTCCTGTTTTTATGGTACTTCTCTTTACTTTCGCATTTTGGCAATTTGCAGTAACAAGCTCAAGAATGTCGAAGGAACCGACCCTTGGAACTGCGGAAAGCGCAGTTATATCACAAATAAATAGGAATATTGCTCAAAAGAAATTTAAAATGGCGTTCAGTCCAGAAGGAACACCAAAAGTATTTACTGACTCTCGTCTTATTCCTCAAATAACAGCTTCTGAAGGGAAAATTACGATCGATGGAACTTTTGAAACACTTGTCGGAGCAGAGGAAGCAAAAGTGATGAAAAAGGAGAATTTATTTCAAAAAGCAGGAGATGAAATTGTTGACTTTTTCGGTCTTCCTTCAGTGAAAATTTCAGGAGTTTTGGCGCCAACGGGTACATTCCTGGACATATCACATCTTCTTTCCCCAGAAGCATTTACGCAGATTTCTGGAAACCCAATAAAACTCGAACTTGCAGGAGAAAATATAAAAAAGTTTTATGTCATTTTTGGTCCTGGGTCAATTCCTTCACGACTCGTGAATGAAATACAATTTGAGGATCTCCGTTCTATTTCTCTTGGGAAAAATAAATATGTTCCCGTAATCCTTGGCGCGACCGAAGCAAAGATTATGCTCAGCGAAAATCTCTTCACAAAAGAAGGAGATCTTCTCGATGATTTCTTTGGAAATAAAGTAATCATCACCAAGATTCTTCCCTCAACAGGAACACTTCTCGATGAAATGCACTTTGTTAGTACTGAATTCTCATGGTAAAAAAACTCTCGGAGAGGATGCGTATGTGCGTCCTCTCCTTCTTAAAAAGCTTACTCTTCCCACTTCACATCCAAAAAATGCGTTGAACAGGAAAAGCACGGATCATACGAGCGAATAAGTTTTTCTATTTCGAGTTCGATTTCTGGTCTGGAAAGATGAAGAACCGTTGGAAGAAATGTTCTGATATCCTCTTGAATTGCTCTTACATTTTGGCTTGTGGGAGTAATGATGTTCGCTTTGGTAATTTTCCCTTTGGCATTAAACTCATATTCATGCCACAAAATTCCGCGCGGAACTTCAATTCCCGCAATTCCTTTACATGATTTTTTAAGAACTGGCTTTCGAATTTTTTCTGATCGAATTTTCAGACTCGAAAAAATGTGAATCGCATGTTCGATCGCATGAACAAGTTCAATCGCTTGAGCGAGATTGTTCAAAAACGGATTATATGATGGAAGGCGAAGTTTGGATTTTTTCAGCATTTTTTTTGCGTAGGGAAAAAGCTGCTCTGAATTATGATTCAGCCGCGAAAGCGCTCCAACCCTGTATTCTTTGCCTTCTTTCAGCGCAAATTTCGACGTGGAATGCGGCTCGTGAAATTCCGAAAAATATTTTTCAAATTCTGATTGTTTATAGACATGTTTTCCGGAAGTAAGATCCCCATGAAGCATTGCGTATCCTTTTGAATCTGTGAGCGAAAACATTTCAATTTCACGTTCAAACTTCTGAAATTTGAGTTTCATAAAAAGCTTTGCAGTTTTAATCGCATCTTTGAGGACACTTTGAAGTTCTTTTTGGCAGTTTTGGATTTCTTCTTCTCTCGGGAATGAAGAAAATCCACCAACGTGGGCTGAAACCGGATGAAGATCTCTCCCCCCAATTATTTTGACGATGAGATTTCCTATTTTCATGAGCCGAAGCGCCCGTTCAATTTCTTTTGTGTATTTTGGAATCATTGCCATTGCGGACTCATATCCGAGATAGTCTGGAAGTGCGAGAAAATAAAGATGCGTCGCATGACTGCGAATCCTTTCGCCGAGTGTTAAGAGTTCGCGAAGTCTGAGGGTTTGTTCAGATGCTTTCATTCCAAGCGCATTTTCCACAGCAGTGATAGAACAAATCACATGAGCAGAACTGCAAATTCCACAAATTCGAGAAGTGAGTTCAAATGCTTCGGTATAATCTCTTCCGATCAGAAGTTCTTCAAAATATCGCGCACCTTCTACGGAAGAAAGGTTACATTTTTTTACTTTCCCCTTCTCTACGACAATACGGAGCGAAGCATGACCTTCGATTTTGGTGATGTGGTTGAGAGAAATTGTCTGTGTCATAAATTTTAGACGATGTTGAGAAATTTTTAATTTTAAAATTTTAAATTTCTAAATAAATCTTAATTTCTAATTTTTAATTTCAAAATTTCATATTGTTCAGCATGAATTTTCTTTTTCGTTGTTTAAAAATTACGATTTAGAAATTATTTAGAAATTTGGAATTTCAAAATTTAAAATTTTCCCATTTTCATCCCCACAAACGTCTTCATCCTCTCATCAATCCACTTCCTCGAGTATCCTTTTTTTCGAAAATATTCGATCAAAACTTTTTCATTCGCGTCATCAGTGTGTCCTCGACACCCCCAACATTCAAATCCGGAATTCGTGCAGACCGAATTGCACCCACCGCGAGTTATTGGTCCAAGACATGGTTTATCAAATTCGAGTAAACACGGATTCCCATTTCTTCGACATTCAACGCAAACCGGTTCGGAATACGGACGAGGAGTAAGACCATTCGCAATTTTGTAAAGCGTAGAAAGAATTTCATTTTTATCCGGCGGACATCCGGGAATGGTGTAATCGACCTTTACATGAGCGTCTATTGGCGATGGAGAAATGCTTTTGAGGTTTCCTCTGATATTTTCCAATGTGTGGTTATATACAGTGTTAAATCTGTTTTTTAGTGTGAAATTTCGATATGCGGGAATGCATCCTGTATGCGCACATGCTCCAAGGGCAATGAGATTTTTTGTATTTTTTCGAATTTTTTTGAGCTTTTGAAGATCTTCCTTCGTTGCCACTAAGCCTTCCATAAGCACGTAGTCAAAATTTTCTTCCGCATTTACTTTTTTGATAAATGGAAACGCATGGAGATCGATGAGACTTAAGAGCGGCAAGAGTTCATCTTCGTTAAAAATCACGCTGAGCTGACATCCTGCACAGCCGGTGATAGAGAAGATGCCGACTTTAAGCTTCGTTTTTTCCATGCGTTTGGAGAAGAGGGGGAAAAATTTTAAATTTCGAATTTCGAATTTTTAAATAAATTTTAATGTTTAATTTCTAAATGAGAAATATCTGAGTATTATCAATAACAAATTTTAAAAATTAGAATTTAGAAATTATTTAGAAATTTAATCCCGCAATGCGGGACAAAATTAAAAATTACTTCAGTCGGATTTAATTCTCCTGATATCTTCATAGCAAAACACCGGTCCATCAGTACAGATAAATTTATCTCGAACCATACAGTGGCAACATTGCCCGATTGCACAGTACATGAGTCGTTCAGTACTCACAAACATTCGTGAAAAAGGAACTTTTTTTTCACGAAGAATTTTTACAGATGCGTTCATCATTGGTGGAGGACCACACATAAAAACAACAAAGCGGTCTGGACCGCAAATGGAAAATGCACTGAGTGCTTTGGTGATGTATCCGCTTTGTCCGGTATAACAAGTTCCCTGCGGAACTTCCTCCACTGTCGTTTCAATGTGATACTTTTTTCTCCATTCGACGAGTTCCCGTTTAAAAAGAATATCAGCAGGTCCGCGAAACCCAAGAAAAAGATAGATATCATGGAATTTTTCTCGATGCGCTTCAATGTAGTCAATTGCCCCTTTAAGTGGCGCAACTCCACATCCCCCACCAATTAAAACTATACTCTTTCCAAAATATTCCTTCAGCGGATATCCATTTCCATATGGACCACGAACGTGCAGAATATCTCCTTTTTGCACTTTCGCAAGTTCATTGGTGACGTTTCCGATGGCACGAACGCTAATTTTTAAAAATTTGTTGGAGTATGAACTAATGGAAATTGGAGCCTCTCCAATTCCAAAGAGACTCACCTGAATAAATTGTCCCGGTTCATGATCCACTTGCATATCAAGCGTGATCGTAATCGTATCGGGCGATTCATGATAGACATCGAGAACTTTTACGGGCCGAGGGATGAGGGCGTTTTTTTGTGACATTTGGTGGAGATTTTTGTGATGAAGAAATTTGGATTAAAAATTCTCCTTCGTGTACGCAGAAACCGGAAACCTCTTATGAATCTTTTTCTGCATCTTTTGACTTATTTTCTTTTTCGATGGCTCCATACTATTAATAAGAGAAATAAAATCAATTCTCGTCGGACATCCGGAAATGCATCGTCCGCATCCAACACAGAGATTCTTCCCATTTTTTTCTTTGAAATACTCGAGCTGATGATAAATTCGATGTTTGAACCTCTGTACGCGTTTTTCTCGAAAAATATGATTCCCCGCAACACGCGTGAATGACTTCAGCTGGCAAGAAGACCAACACCGAACTCGTTTTCCAGTCCCCGATTTTTTAAGATCAGGAATATCCGAGAGTTCGTGACAATAACACGTGGGACAGAGCGTAGTACACGCGCTACAACTTAAACACATTGCCGCTCCTTTTTCCCAATCACGACTCCCATACAGTTTACGAATATTTTTTTTCTTGAGGAGATTCGTTCCCGGAATTTTTTGGTCTTTTTGAGTAAGTGAATATTTTTTCTTTTTGAACAGAGAAAGGAATGGTTTCAGAAACTTCTCTCCAGCTTTTGTTTGAACGTGAAGGAGAAAATACTCTTTTTTTCTCCAAATCATAATATCGTAAAAGTCTTCCAGATCGAGCGAGCCACAAAAACAATATTTACTCGGAGGCGTGTTGCAATGGTATCCGATAAAAACACTCCCCTTTCTTCGTGCAGTGTAATAGGGATCGGGATGTTTCCCGCTCAGAAATACGAGATCTTGATGGGCTATGGCATTCAAATCACATCTACGAATCCCAAAAAATATTTTTTGTTGCGTTTTGATTTTAGGAATACGAATCTTTGCATTATTGTATTCGAAAATAGTTTCGTGTTTTCCAAAAAAATATTCTTTGAGTGGAAAATAGGAGTTCTCTTTCAGATAAAGATTTTTTGCATTATGCAATTCTTCAAATCGAACGAGACCTTTTTTTTGAGGGGCAATAACCCTGTGCCCTTTCGCAAGAACTTTTTCGAGAAAAATCGAAAGCTGTCTGGGGGGAAGAGTAAAAAACTGACCCATTATTATTGATGATTATGAAAAGTGGAGAACAATGAAAAAGCTTGAGTATACTCTAGCAAACCCTCAGATTTTTTCCATCTTGTATTTATTGTATTTGAAAAAATTCCCCTTTTCCCGCACACTTTCCTGGAAATAAGAAGGATTGGATCATGATAAATAAGACTAACATATTCCTACTTCCTACTTCCTAATTCCTACTTCCTACTTCCCCCATGAGTCTTACTCGCAAAATCCTCAGCAATACTTTTTGGCAAATTATGGGTCGCGTTATTAACGCAATTTTTGCTTTTATTAGTATCGGCTTTTTAATACATTATTGGGCTCATGGAAATGTAGCAGTTGGACAAGCAAAATATGGAACGTATGTCACTATTTTTGAGTACATCGCGATATTCGCATCCCTCGCGGATCTCGGAATTTTTACAATTGCGGTGAGAGAAATGGCAAAAAAAACAGATGAGGTGCAGGAAATTTTTTCTTCCGCGCTTACGCTTCGAATTGTCTCTCTTCTTTTCGCTCTTGCGGTCGCTTCTGTCATTGCCTATTTGATTCCGGCATATCAGGGCACGGAAATTCCGTATGGCGTTTTTATTGCTGGAATCGGCACGGGAATATTTATTCTGAGTGGAACGATTTCGACTATTTTCCTCATTCACCTCAAGATGAAGTACCAATCGTTTGCTCTCGTCATCGGAAAAATAGTAACATTTGCTCTTACTCTCGCGATTATTTTCTTCTTTGTTCCAGAACCAACAGAAGAAAGTTTTTATCAAATTATTTGGACGGGGGTTCTCGGAAGCGCTGTAACGCTTATTGTAACGATATTATACGCGAGAAAATACGTGTCGTTAAGGCCGAACAAAAACATAAAGCTCATCAGAGAACTCTTTGATATGGCGATCCCATTTGGGATTGCGATATTTCTGAATACAATTTATTTCCGTCTCGACATTACGATGATGGGAATTATTCTTCCCCATTCAGATGATGCGGGGATATGTTCAGCACAATTTTGCGGAGATATCCAAACCGGAATTTATGCCGTTGCGGTGCGAATTGTTGAAGTGATTGTTCTCGTTCCAATATATTTCATGAATTCAGTACTTCCTTCACTTTCGCATTCAGCTCATGAAAAAAATGAAAAACAACTTCAGGGCAGATTATCCCTTTGTTTTTTCTTCCTCTTACTCATCTCTGTCCCTGCGAGCGTTGGACTTTATGTTTTGGCAAAGCCAATTGTAGAGCTTGTGACACCAGAAAACTTTGGAAGTGAAAACGCTCTTCAAATTCTGAGTCCTTTGCTGCTCTTTATATTTTTTACCACATTTTTCAATTTTGTTCTCATCGCACTTGGAGAACAAAAAAAGATTTTGTGGATTAATTTTGGAGCGCTGCTTTTTAATTTTCTGCTGAATATTTACGCCATTCCGAAATATGGATATATCGGCGCGTCGGTAACATCGCTGATCTCTGAAGTATTTATTCTCGTATGGGGAACGTATTTTGTCTTTCGACATGCTTCATTTCGTGTACATTTTCGGCAGATTCTTGGAACGATTTTCGCTTCGTTTGTTATGGGTTTTTTCGCGTATTTCTCTTGGAAATACTGGGGATCATCTGTCGGAAAAACATCGCTGGGAATTATTATTCCACTTTCAGTTGCTGTTTATACCGCGATGCTCATCGCTTCTCGAGCCATCGACAAAACACTCCTTCGGCTTTTTAAAAAACAAGAAGAAGAAGAAGAAGAAGACTAACCTTCTTTTTGAGTGAATATCACAGAAACATTTTCTCAAAAAGTTCCAAAAATTCTTTTCGTGAAATATTTCCTTTTCGATTCGAAATGAATGGAAGAGGTTTTTGCTCTGATTCTGGAAGTTTGCTTCTCATTTTTTGCAGAAGAAATTGTGCCTGATGATAGGTGAGAAGTTTTTGATCTGCTCCGTTTAACTCAGTATCTTCAGATAAAAGATTCCCCGTTAGGGTATTCACAAAAATATTTGGAGAAATTTCCATCGGAGTTTTGGTACTCTCTGAGTTTTGAGAAAGCATCAAAAGTGTTTCATTTCTTCCCTGAAAAAATTCCACCAGAAATGAATCCATATCTTGCCTCGTAATATTCGTTTGGAGACCGAGAGCAACTTCATCTTGCTCAGAAAGTGATTTTCCCTGTTGGAGAAGATCAGCAGATTCACGAATCCAATTCTGCGTATATGCAAACTTTTTGAGCGGACGAAGTTCAGGGGGAAGATCGAATTGTTCTCCAAAATCAATTACCGATTTTTGGAGATTGTCCGGAGAAATATCATGTAAATTCTTCCCCAGAATGGACGCGGCGATTCCGGAAACAAGCGCAGATGACTGGGATGTTCCGCTTTTTGTTCCGTATTCATTATTCGGAAGAGTACTCAAGAGTTTTCCCGGAACATAGACATCCACCCAGCTTCCATAATTTGATGAATCTGTTTTCCCACCAGCAAAGTCCGCAGCACCAACTCCAAAAGTTTCCTCATATCCCGCTGGATATTCTTCATTTTGGCTTCCGCTATTTCCCGCAGCCGCAACGAGGAGAATTCCCTCTTCTTTTACCCTCCTCAGAATATCGTCGAAGATTTCCGATCTCTCAGAAAATCCGAAACTCATGTTGATAATATCGGCTTTTTCTTCTTTCGCATATTCTACGGCGGCAATAACATCTGAAAGACGCATGCTTCCAAAAGGATCTGTTATTTTGAGCATCATAATTTTTGCTCCTTCTGGATACACTCCTTTCATAGAAGTATATCCCGTTTTTTGTGCAGCAATGATGCCAGATACATGAGTTCCGTGCCCAAGAGAATCTCTCAAATCTCCATTATTTTTGAAAAAATTCCATCCATGGAGATCATCCTCATAGCCATTGCCATCATCATCTCTTCCCTTAAGTCCTTTGTATTCTTGGGGATTGTTCCACAAAGCACCTTTCAGTGCGACGTGATACTCGTCTATCCCACTATCGAGAACTGCTACGACGATGTTCCGAAGAGAAATTTCATCAGATTTTTTACTAGAAAACAAAAAGGATGCAATATTTTCGGTACTTCCTTCTTCTTGAAAAATTTTGCCGCGGAAATTCGTTTCAACATGAGAGACACTCGAAAGTTCTTGATATGCATCAACAACTTTTTTCATATCGAGTTCTCTTTGAGACTCGAGGAGAAGAACTTCTCCTGAAGCGGTTTCCACTAAAAATTCCGAACGGGGTTTTTCGAGAAGAAGTCGTTCGTCCTGAAGTACATTCGCTGTCATCGTGAGAGTTTCCGTTCTTCCTACGAGTTCATTTCGTGAAAGAGAAATGGCACGAGAAATTCCAAATTCTTCATTGAGCTTGGCAAGATCGCGCTTTTCATTTTCAGTGAAAATTTGACGTGCAGTTTCTTCCCAAATAAAAGACGAGGAAAAAAAGGAGAGGAAAAAAAATCCCAACAGAAGCGCTGAGCCGGAATAGAGAAGATATTTGAGAATGTGTGTATGTGTTTTCATAGAGAGCATTTTTTTGTATCCCACAATTATACATTATTTCTGCAAAAAAGTGAAGAGCTTGCTGCTCATTTTGAAAAAGCAGCTTCCTGAATTTCTCAAGAAGCTGCTTTTTAGTGCATTCAATGTTTACGTATTAAAAATACTGAGAGAATACCTTGATCATGTTTTCAAATATGGCAAGGGTAATCTTTTCACCAGGTTTGCACATATTATCAGAATCCACTTCTAGGACACCATCCTTAACACTTTCTCTCATAGGAAGGATATACCAGGCTCCTGGTACCAAATCCGCACATTTGTGTGGACTTTCTGGAGAATATCTCCTTCCGATAGCCTTGTATATGGTCTTTATTGCCTCTGCTTTTGTCATTTGTTGATCTGGACGGAATAATCCATTCCCATATCCCTGCATAAGCCCTAACTCTTTTGCAAGACAAATTTCACGAACAAATGGATGGTTTAATGATACATCTGGATAACATCTTTTTGGAACGACATCCGCAGCGCTTTTTCCAAGAAGATCGAGAATTACTGACGCAGCATATCCTCTCGTGAGCGTTTTCTTGAGTTCCTCTTCAGAAAAGAGTCTTCCCGGTTCAGTTGTATTGAATAATTCTTCTCCTCCCGGCTGAGTATTTTTTTCTTCCTGTAATGTCGGAGAAATAAGAACCGTGTAAAACGCATCCTTTGGACAAATTTCTTTTGTCTGCAAACTCGTACCACTTCCAGTTAATACTGTTCCACCAGCAGTAAGAACTATTTGAACATTTCCGTTGAGAGCAAGTGAAGAAACATCAGCACTGATGTGATATCCACCATTTGGGAGTTTTGTAGTAGTGATATTTTGGAGGGCACCGTTTACGGAAATGGAAAATGTAGAAGGACTTCCTGTGGTTACGCTATAGGAAATTTCTGAAAGATTTTTGAGCTCAGCTCCTTTTACCGGATAAATGTCAAAATATACCGGTTCGAGTGATGGAATTGGGCAAATAACCATTCCTCCTCCACTGCTTGGTGGTGGAACTTGTGGTGAACCTCCTGGTGGTGGACCATTCTCAGGTGGAACTTCTACAGGCTCATTTTTAAATGTACAAGTCATGTGATGCCCATCAGAAAGAGTCATCGCAACCGAACGAGTTTCATTGTTCACAACTACGTCTGGAGTTTCATCATGATCATCAATACAAGAAATGTTCGAGAATTTCCATCCAGGAGTTTGATTTTCTTCTTTCACTGTATATGATCCAACGGCTTTTGATTCAAACGTTTTTTGATCTTCATTCGCCTGATCGTTTACATTGAGGTCCAAAGAAAAAGTGCCGAGATCTCCTGAAAATTTAAAGTCACTATTCGTAGCTCCTTTTGTTAATTCTTTTTTGATAGTAATTGTTCCAACTTCAGGAGGAACCACTACCGGAGCATTGGTAAATGTACAAGTAATATCGTCTTCCAAAACAAGACTAATGGTCATTGGATTCGTTCCGTTTATTGGATGTTCAGCGTCATTATTCTTTATGCAAGTAGTATGATCAACCGTCCATCCCTGAGTGGCACTTTCTGTTATTGTATATGACCCAGCAGGAACTGATTCAAATGTTTTTACCTCCGGAATAGTTTCCGTGTCAGTATTAACATCTAAGGCGAACGGATCAACATAAGGTACAGAATCGTGAACTATTGAAAATGTAAACTGGTCGGTCGTTGCCTGAGATACCGCTTTTTGGATTGTAATTTTTGTTGCTCCATTCGGAGTTAAATCACACGCGTTTCCTGCCCCATCGCCATCGGTATCGGTTTGATCTTGATTTGGAACAAATTGACAGTTATCAGCTGGTTTTTGATCATTTGCTACGTCAGGAAAACCATCTCCATCGTCATCCAGATCACATGCATCTCCAAGAGAATCACCATTCTCAAAATTAGCATCGGTATTTTGTTGATTTGTATTTGGATCTAAGGGACAATTATCTCTTGCGTCAAGAATAGTATCTACATCGGTGTCTTCACAAGCATCTCCCGCAGAGGTTCCATAGCCATTTTCCTGACCGGGATTTGCAACAAGTGGACAGTTATCAGTCTCATTCAGTATTCCATCACCATCAGTATCATTCTCACATGCATCCCCAATTCCATCGCCATCGGTATCGGTTTGATCTTGATTTGGAACATATTGGCAGTTATCTGGATTTGGCTGCTCTTCTCCATTTGGAAGATCAAAAATCCCATCTCCATCATCATCTGGATCGCATGCATCTCCAAGAGAATCACCATTTTCAAAATTAGCATCCGTATTTTGCTGATTTGTATTTGGATCTAATGGACAATTATCACGGATATCCGGTATTTCGTCTTGATCAGTATCTATAGGTTCATTTGTAACTATACACGTAATATCCTGAAGATTCGCAACCAGATCAACAGTGAATGAAGAATTCCCAGTGAGATTTTTTTGTTCATTATCACAAGAAACGCCGAAAATTTTCCACCCTACGGTTTCAGATTCGGTCACTGTATATGACCCAACGGGTACAGATAGTAATGTTTCTTTCTCTGGAATCTCAGAAGTACCAGCGTTAACATCTAGCGTAAATGGATCACCATAAGGCATAGAATCATGATCTACTACTGAAAACCTAAACTGATCAGTCGTCATTTCTGTTATGTCTTTTTGAATCGTAATTGTGCCAACTCCATTTGGAGTTGGATCTACATCATCAGGGATTCCATCATTATCTGTATCTTTCTTATTTACAAATGTGCAGGTAATTTCATCATCCATTTTAAGATCAATAGTTAGAGGTCCGACATCTTGTGTTGTTCCATCACAAGAAATACCAAAAAGCATCCATCCCTGAGTAGCAGCTTCTGTTATCGTATACGAGCCAACAGGTGCTAAATCGAATATTTTTTCACCCAAGTATTGGTTGTTAGCATTAACAACTAAATTAAAGTCTTCGAGATCAGGGTTACCTTCAGTATTGCTGTCTGCTGTAAATCCAAATGTACCTTCTTCATTTGGGCTCACAGTTTTTTGAATCGTAATTTTCCCAATGCCATTCGGGGTTGAATCACAAACATCGCCTTTTCCATCACCATCGGCATCTTCTTGTCCTGAATTCTTATCATTTGGACAATTATCTCCGCCAAGTTCTGGATGCGCTGGATCAATATCTGGCACACCGTCATTATCTGTATCCTTCTTGTTCGTGAATGTACAGCTAATATTTTCATCTTTATCGAGATCAATCGAAACATATCTCTCAGCAATATGTCTTTCAGTTGTGTCAGACTGATCGTCAGTAACACATACGATGTCGGTCAAAATCCATCCATCGAGTGATTCCTCTGTAACAAAATGTATTCCCACACCTTTTGAAAACAATTTTGTGTCTACGAGTGGACCATCACCGTCATCGTTAAGAGTAAAACTGGCTAACGAATCACTCTGAAAGTCAAAATTTCGTCCATCTTCTGGAGTTGCAGATTTTACAATGGTGATATTTCCTTCTCCAAACGGAGTATCATCTTCATCATCTGGTGTGCCGTCGTCATCTGTATCCTTCTTATTATAAAAGGTGCAGACAATTTGTTCATGATTCTCGAGATCTACAATGATCATGTTGTTTTCATCTGGGGATTGCTGTTCGTCATTACATACAACACTTGAAAGAAGCCATCTCGGAGTATCAAATTCTTGCACGGAATACGATCCAGCGGGCATGTCTGGGAATACTTTTTGACCATTAGCATGTAGTGAAAAAGTATCGTTATCAAGACTACCTCCAAAAAAAGTGAAGATATTTGAAGTTTCTTCATCAGTAACTTTTTGAATAGTAATGTCTCCGACTCCGTTGGGAGTGTCATCTTCATCGTCAGGAATTCCGTCGCCGTCTGTATCCTTTTTATTGGTAAATGTACAGTTCATATCGGCACCTTTCATCACATCAAAAGTATAGTATGAATCCTCATCTGGCGTTTTTGATGTCCCATCACAAGAAACTCCCGAAAGCATCCATTCTGAAGGAACCAGTTCTTTCATTTTGTATGATCCAACAGGTATTGAGCTAAACATTTTAAAATATGGGGTCTCAGGATCACTATCAACATAGAGTGAAAATTCTCCAATATTCGGATTTGCATCAGGATTTCCGATGAATTTAAACTCTTTCCCATCGGCATTTGCTCCATCTCCTATTGCTTTTGTGATGGTAAGCTTCCCGACCTGAGTATTTGTAAAAGTACAAACAATTGCTTCGTTATTATTCAAATCAATATCCACTGAGTTTCCATTTTGAGAAGTTCCATGATCAGGATCATTACAGGAAATATGATCTAGTGCCCATCCGCTTGGAATATCGCTTTCTTGAACAGTCAAAGTTCCGGAGTGAGGAGAAAAAGCTTTGTAATTTAATAATGCCCCATCTGCATCATCATCAAGATCAAAATTTCCGAGCTCACCAGTAAAATGAAAATCCTGTGCGTCATCAGGTTGTGCATCTTTTACGATGATAATTCCCTTATCATCATCGGCTTCACACCCAGTGACATCATTATTTCCATTATCTACCTTACAAAAATCAAATCCCGCACCTCCATTTACAGAGTCACCATGCTCCTTAGCGGTAATAATATCGTTTCCATCGCCACCGTTTACAGTGTTATTTCCATTTCCAGTATCTACTCGATCATTTCCATCTCCAGCATCGACCCAATCATCTTTTTGCCCCGAAGTTATAGTGTCATTTCCTCCCTGAGCACAAACCGTATTTTTCCCATTCCCTGCATTAATGACATCATTGCCGTCTGTCCCCACGATGACATCATCACTATTGTCCCCCGTCAAAGTTCCTGCATAAGCATCTCCATTGTCAGGTTTTCCGGGGTGTACAATTACTCCCGCATTTACATATAAGGTAGCATCTTTCCCATTACACTGAGGGATTATTTGAACGGCTTCAGCTCTCGACACCGAAAACATCATCTGCATGCCAGCGAAAAGAAGCATCACGCTTCCGAAGATGCCCAGGAATTTACGAGAAAAAAAATGGTGATGTGTAGATTTCATAAGAATAAAAATAAAAATCCGAATAAAAAAATGAATGCGTAAGATTTTTATTTTTATTTTTTTTCGTGTGAGCCATTTTTAATTCTCTATGATTATGTCAACGATTCGTCGACGTGTCAATGATTTGTAATATTTTTTTCATCCATGCATGCGTGTGGTGGTTGATGCTAAAACGTACTTCGAGTATGCGTGTTCTGTCAAGAGTTTTGAACACAAAATTTGCACTTTTTTATCATATTTCTCAGCATTCAGTCTACAAACGAGGATATTGCCCTTCATAAAAATTTCTTTTACAATCCCAGCAACTTTTCCATTTTTTCCATGCTCGACATCAAAGCCATTCGTGAAAATCCAAAAGAATACCAAAGAAAGCTCGCTCGAAAAGGCGTTTCTGCTCATGCTGTCGCCGCAGTTTTGGAACTTGATGAAAAATATAGATCGCTTCTTAAAAAAGTAGAACAGGCAAAAAGTGAACAGAATAAAGTTTCGAAAGAAATGCCAAAGCTTTCCGGAGCAGAAAAGGAAAAAGTCTTGGCAAATATGAAAAAACTTTCTGAGGAAAAAAAAGAAGCGGAGATGGAACAAGAAAAAGTGGGAGAAGACCTCAAACATGCGCTTGAGGCGCTTCCAAATCCTCCGGAAGACAGTGCGCCAGATGGAAAGAGTGAAGAAGAGAATCAAGTTCTCAGAAAAGAAGGATCTCCACGAAAGTTTGATTTTACGCCACTTGAACACTCAGAACTCGGAGAAAAACTCAGAATTCTTGATTTAGATCGCGGAGCAAAAGTCGCTGGATCACGATTTTTCTTTTTGCGAAATGAGCTCGCCATTCTCCAAATGGCGCTCATGAACTGGGCTTTCTTGAGAATTGCAGAACTCGGATTTTCTCCAATGATTCCGCCATTTGTGACCCGAAAAGAAGCCATTTATGGAACCGGGTATCTTTCAAAAGATGAGAATTATGTCGTGAATCCCGGCGAAGATGATCTCTATCTCATCGCGACATCAGAAGTTCCGCTCACAAGTTTTCATGCCGATGAAATTTTGGAAGAAGACATGCTTCCCATAAAATTTGCCGGATATTCTCCGTGTTTTCGCAGAGAAGCGGGATCTTATGGGAAAGATATGAAGGGAATACTCAGAGTCCATCAGTTTGAAAAAATCGAAATGGTGATTCTCTGCAAACCAGAAGACAGTGCTAAGATGCACGAACTCATTCGGGAAGTCGAAGAAGCACTCATGAAAGAACTCAAAATCCCCTACCAAGTGGTCAATATTTGTACGGGAGATCTCGGAAATTCTGCGGCAAAAAAATACGATTTGGAAGCGTGGCTCCCGGGACAAAACAAATATCGAGAAGTCACTTCAACCTCTATTTGCACTGATTTTCAGAGCAGAAGACTGAATATACGCTATCGCAAAAAAGACGGAACTACCGATTACGTTCACACACTGAACGGAACTGCGGTTTCTTCACGCCCGCTCATTGCAATTCTGGAAAATTTCCAGAAGAAAAACGGATCGGTCGATATTCCGGAATGTCTTTGGAAGTTTACCGGGTTCAAGCGAATTGAACCAAAGTAATTTTGAGTTATGAATTAATTTTGACCATTGCTCAGTCAGGCCAGGAGGCGTGATCCGCACAAAATAGTTAAGAGCTAAAAGCTAAGAGCTAAAAATTATTTGCTTTTCGTTCTTCGCTCTTCGCTATTAACTCTTCGCTCTCAGTTTTTCGTATTTCCTACTTCCTTATTCCTACTTCCTTATTCCTACTTCCTTATTCCTACTTCCTACTTCCTGCCCCCTGCTTCCTCCCTGTCTCCCATACATATCCCGTCCGATGAATAGTGCGAATATGTTTCGATCCTCTTTCTCCGAGCTCTTTTTTCAAGTGAGCAATATGCACACGAAGCTTATTGAGCTGATCTCTGGAATAAGAAGTATCTCCAGAGGATCCCCAAACATGCTGAATGAGATCTTCATATGAATGGAGCACATTTGGTTTTTTGAGAAATCTTTCCAGAATAACCGCAAGAATATTTCCCAAAATTATTTCTTTCTCGCCAACTTTGAGTTTTTTCAACTTGAGATCGAGACAAAATTTTCCCTGTTTGAGAATATTCGTAGAATTCTGATCACACTTAAACCCGCGTCGTACCACCGCATATACTCTTGCGATGAGTTCTTTTGATCGCCATGGTTTTCGAATGAAATCGTCACCGCCAACATTAAGCGCATCCCATGGAGTAATTTCCCCAATTTTTTTCCCTGTGAGAAAAATGACCGGAGTTTGAATCCCTGCATCTCGAATTTCTTTCACAAGGTCAAGACCTTGTTTTCCGTGTTCATCCGACGTCAAATGATAATCACAAATAATGGCATCATACTCTTCAGTAAGGATGAGTGTTTTCGCTTTCTCGTAGGTATCACTCACCTCTACTTTCCACTTTTCTCGCTCCAAGTGATTTTTCACACTTCGGAGCGTCGCAAAATCGTTATCGACCACAAGAATTTTCATAGGAAGATATGGGAGACGGCAGAAAAGTTACGTTTTATTGTACCAAGATATCGAAGAGAAATATATAAAATTCGCTTGCTTCTTTTTGACAGTTCTGGAAAAACGCTCTAGCGCTTCTTGAGTGAGATACGCATCTCGTTTTTCTGAAATCTCACTTTTTGCGAGTACATCTCAAGAAGAGAGAGCGCAATCTGATATTCACATTCTTCGTTTGAAATATTTTTTTCAAAGAGACATTCTAAAATAGGTTTTTGAAAATTTCCCGCTGCAATATTTTTTGAGGAACGGAGAGAGAGAGATTTTGTTTTTTGATTGTACAAAAAAGCTATTGATGTGCCATCCAGAAAAACTTTTTCAAGAATTCTCTCAAGCGCTTCTCGAACGAAGTAGCGATCAAGAGAAACCATCACATTCTCTTTCGGAAAAGATGTTGATATTTTCTTCTTTCGAATTTCCTTCCGATGAAAGAGAAGAACTTCTTCCAGAAATTCATTCAAAAGAACTTTTTGGAGTTTAAATTTTGGAGAAATTCCCAAGAAAATATCTTCATGAGAAGCGAGAATAATTGCGCGGGACAAGAGATTCTGTATTCTCGATTTTTGTGATGGAGAAAATTTCATTTCTTCAAGCTCTATCTGCAAAAGCGTAAAAATGTTCAGAAGTTCGTGCCGGAGAATGGATTTTGTCTTCTTCATTTTTGCAAAAATAAAACCTTTATAAAAAATTTACCACACTTTGAAATTCTTTTCCTGTTTTTTCTTGTGGAAGATCTCCAGATTGTGTTTTATATGAACGTACATATTTTTGAAAATTTACTTTACGGATACAACATGAAAAAATCTTCGCAGAAAAAGGTATTGTTTTTAGAGGATGAAGAAGCGCTTGGACTTATTTATAAAAAAAAATTAGAGCAAGCCGGATACAGAGTATGCTATTCTAGGTCAGTTGAAGAAGCCGAAGAAGAGCTTAAAAAATGTACTCCCGATTTCTGTGTTATTGATCATGGAATAAAAGGAAAAGTAAAAACGGGACTTGATTTGGTGTCAGAAATTAAAAAAAAATTTCCGAAGGCAAAGATTATTATGTTGTCAAATTATAATGAATCACAGATGGAAGTCGCCGCATTAGCAGCTGGAGCAGATGCATATCTCTTAAAAATCGATACTCCTCCGAAAATTCTTATGGAATTTATGGAACACTCACTTCGGTAAAGCGATACAAAATGTCGCTCCCCCGCCGGGAGTATCTTCCACCCAAATTTTTCCTTTATGGAGTTCTACGGTTTTTTTGCAAATATAAAGACCGAGACCAATTCCCATTCCCATTGTCGCATTGGTGGTCTGGAATTTTTCAAATATACGTTCTTTATCTTTGTCCTCAATTCCTGGTCCGTTATCTTCGATTCGAATAAGAATTTTTTCCTTTTGTTCCCGAATTTCCAAAAGGATTTTTCCCTTGGCAGGAGTAAACTTTGAAGCGTTCGTGAGAATATTATGAATCACTTGGCGTATTTGTTTTTCATCAATGAGCAGTTTTACTTTTTTCTTAAAAGAATTTTTAAAAGAAAGTTCAATTTTCTTTACCATCATGAGCGACTTGAACTCTTTACAGAGTTGTTCCATAAATTCGCCAATGTCTTTTTTTGTGAGCGTGAGGGTAATTTTATTGAGATCAAACTGCTGTGTTTCAAAAAGCCTCATGGTGAGATCCTTGAGACTATCAAGTGAAGATCCCATCACTTTCATATTCTCGATCACCCCCGGCACGAGTTTATAAGATTCAATGGTGTCCTGAAGATGGAGAATCGCAATATTGAGCGGGGTGCGGAATTCATGCGCGGCAACGGTGATAAAGTCCGATTGCTGGCGCAGAAGATTTCTAATTTCCTCGTATTGTTTATGGAGTTTTTCATATTTTTGAGCGTTGTTGATAGCTACAGCACATTGATCTGCGAAAATTCGAAGCAACTGCATTTTTCGTTCTGGAAGATCTTTTTCTCGAAAACCAACCATTAAAACTCCAAGTACCGTATTATTTATAATACTTGGTGCGGTTATAATCGTTTTTAGCCCAGCAACTTTTTGGATCATTTTCGCAGTAAATTTGGAGACAACCGGCGTCATAAATTCCTCATATCTTTGACCGATAAACATTTTTTTTGCTGTAACAGTTCGAGCAGTAAAATTTTGAGGGTGTTTCAGGTCAAAAACATGATCTTCAAATTTTTTCCCGAGAAGTGGTATTACTTTATTTACAAAACTGTTTATTCGAGAATGAGTAGCTGGTCGTAAAACGTTTTCCCTTTCTTCCACAAGAAGAAGTGCTCCTCCAACACAATCAAGCGCTTCAATCATCATGTCCACAATTTGTTGAGAAATGGCATCAAGAAGATAGGTATTATTAATGGCCTGCATGATCTTTTGTATATTTTCAATATCAGAAAGATGCACAGGATTCGATTGCTTCTTATTTTTGGATGAAGCATCCTGATTTTGTTCAAAAAAATAGCCGCGAATTTTCTGAAGAAATGACATGCTGGACTAGCATAGAGAGGCAACTATTTTTGGTCAAGACTCATGAAAAAATTGAAATTTATACAGTGGCAAGACCTTTATTTAAATTTTCAAATATGGTTTGGTTTAAACACAAATGTGCGATATCGATTAATCGAGATATAGATGAATTATTAAAATTTCTAACAAGACCATCATATGCTTCTTTCCATAAAAATGAACTGCTTTGGAATAATTCTGGTCCTCCACCATTTCCACCAGCAATTTTATCAATAAGGTCAAAGAATTTTGGGAGACAGTATCCCTTTCTTAGGTTAGGAGATTCTTCTCCATAGTTTTTCTTTTCAAAAACAGCAATTGAAACTTTTTTCACAAGTTCTTTGCTTGTTTGAGAAGGAAGTTGAGCATCTTCTAACTCCTGAAACACCTCTTGAATTTGTTGCTTTGTAATTTTTCCTTGAATAATCCCAACAATGAGAACAATATTTCCTCCAAATCGTTCCACAATTTCCCTGAATATTGTTGCGTGATGATTCGCAATAGTTCCCATAAATTCAATAATCCTTCCAATTTCGTCTATTTGTTTCAATAATTCCTCAAAATTGAATTGTTGTTTCTGTTCTGGTGTAAGCTTTGTCCAAACTTGCAAAAAGAACCCTAAGAACATATATCGCATAAAAATATTAGACTGAATAACTTCGATATATTTTTGTGCATTTTCTGATTTACTGAGGTCTAATGCTGATGCACTCTCTTCGAAATCCTCCCGATATTGTAACGTCATTCCTCCTTCAGGTCCAGAAACGAGATTGCTTAAGTTCCTTCCCGCCTCAAGACGTAAAAGCATCTCTGCTTGTGCATTTCTCATCCTTTCTCGGACCATCTGTATCTGTCGATCATCTTCTCCTTCTGATGCTAAAGCTTCATCTTCTTCTTTCAAAGCCAAAGCCTCCTCCATATCATAAAGGACTGTTTGACACCAATTGCTCGCATCAGCAAATTGTCGGTGCGGTTTTTTCATTGCTTCACTTCTATACTTTTCTCCAATTCCTTGCTCAGAAATATCTGTAATTTCAGTATGCTTTGGATGACTCAATCTTTGCACTAATACCAAATCCTGAAGTTCACGAAGAGGAGTAGTATGAGCTGATGAATGCATTGTCTCTCCTTCATCTTCAGCAAAAATAACACTGAGAACCGCAATGATATCAGAATGGCGAGATAATTCTTTGTCATCTTCTGTTAATAATCCTGAGTAGTCACTTTGAAGTTTCGGAAAAACTGCAACATACGATTGCCGAACCCATGCAATCATAGCGATAAGATTTCGTTCTAATCCTTGTGAATCAAATTCTGGATCTGTCGTTGTTCCAGCGTACACACGAATAATACGAAGCCAAATATTTTCTACAATCCCAGAGAGTTCTCTCACTTTTTCTTTTCTCTTTTTTTTCTCTTGAAGTATTCTTTGAAATTTTGTTCTTTCTTGAGCAATTTGTTGAAAAATTTCTTCCAATGGATAAGAAGAAATCGCGTCAACTTTTTGATTTATTTCTTGATAATCTGCTCTAAAACGAGCTAAATCTATAAGCTTTCCTCCATTTTGATTATCTCCGTGCCGCCTTTCGGAAGAAAACCAAATTTTATTGCCTCGTGATAAAGTTGAAATATTTCCCAAGTATAAATGTGAAAGATGACAAAATAATTAGAATATATTATTGTCATATATTTTCCTCACTTGCAAGAAAATACTGAGAGTAATCGTATTATATTTTATAATTATTTAATAAATATTAACATTTATTTTCCATATAACAAATCTCACTCAAAATACACAAAAAAACCGATTCTTATCCGAATCAGTTTCTTCATTTTACATTTGGCATTTTTCACTGCCCTAACTTCCATGGCGTAAAAGAGGAATGTATTCCTTCTTCGTCCGCTAAAGCGAACTTCGAAGGACCAATACTAGGTTGAACGGCTTTCGCCGTGTCTCCCTAAAAGGAGGTGATCCATCCGCAGATTCCCCTACGGATACCTTGTTACGACTTAGTCCCAATCACTGGTTTTACCTTAGGAAGGCGTCCCGACTGAACCTTTATACAACAAAAAGCATAAAAACTCAGTCGGGACTAACCCTACTTCGGGTACCCCCAGATTTCGTGACTTGACGGGCGATTATCTTCTTGAAACTTAAGAATTGATGTTCCCACGTAGCGAGCGGATTTCCCGCACTACGCGAGCTCTAATGCATCTTTTGCTTCAGATTATAGATTCTCCGTAATCCTGATTCTTTGAGATGTTCCTTATTTTGGACCATCCTAAGAATCCGGCAAAAGATTCCAAAGTCATGTCTCTTTGATCGTAACTGCAAAGAGTTCTTTTTGAAAAACGGAACTATTATTTTTTCCAAATCACTTCTTTTGCCTACTTCATAGCGATAGCAATCCTGATGATTTGCTCTTTTATCGCCCTGAAAATAAACATTTCCACAACCAAAGAATTTTTTGAGCTCGTAAAGAATTTTTTTATCTTTCTCTATGAGTTTAAGAAAAAATCTTGGTTCAACTTTTGTTCGTCTTTGAACTTTTTTCGATACATCAGGATTTTTTACATAAGCTGTAAAACTCCCTTCTCCATCGACAAGCCCAACAATGTAATTTGGATGTAATTCCATATGCACTTGAGTGAATCCTTCATCCGATTTTGTATCGGAGTTACTATGATTCAGCTGACTTCTGACGCTGCGTAAGTTTCATTATCTGACTTGAGTGTATCAGAACAGCATCAGATCTCCTAGGGTTACACATTCATCTCTTCCTTGCATTCCAATGAACCTTTGTTTTGCATCTTCCCTACGCTCACCACCCACTCATAGGTCGATGCGGTTCTCCGTTATGAACGGATATATTGGACTACTTTTTGCTTTGAGATCCTTCAGACGTATCCTCGCGGATGTACGTCCTATCTTTTAGCTACGCTCTCCACGCGGGGAGAGGAGAAGATTTTAACTCCTTAGATGAGTGCGCTGCCTAGCGCTTTTATTGTGAGTACAAGATCCAGGAACATATTCAACGCCGCATGGCTGATCGGCGTTTACTAGCGATTCCAGCTTCATGGGGTCGAGTTGCAGACCCCAATTCGAACTGAGACCGGCTTTAAGGGATTGGCTCCGCCTTACGGCTTAGCTGCCCGTTGTACCGGCCATTGTAGCGCGTTTGTCGCCCAGGACATAAGGGCCATGCTGATTTGACGTCATCCCCACCTTCCTCCGATTTGAAACCGGCAGTCTCGTATGAAATAAGCAACATACGACGAGGGTTGCGCTCGTTAACGGACTTAACCGAACACTTCAAAGCACGAGCTGACGACAACCATGCAGCACCTGTCATTCGGTTCCCTAAGGCACCTCCGCATTTCTGCAGAGTTCCGAAGATGTCAAGTCCTGGTAAGGTTCCTCGCTTGTTATCGAATTAAACAACACGCTCCACCGCTTGTGTGGATCCCCGTCTATTCCTTTATGTTTTAGCCTTGCGGCCGTACTCCACAGGCGGGATACTTAACGCGTTAGCTTGGACACTTGGAAGGGATTGGACCTTCCAAACATCGAGTATCCATCGTTTATAGCGTGGACTACAGGGGTATCTAATCCCTTTCGCTCCCCACGCTTTCGATCAAGCAGCGTCAGGAAAGACCCAGCAGGCTGCCTTCGCTTTCGGTGTTCCTTCCATTATCTACGGATTTAACCCCTACAATGGAAATTCCACCTGCCTCTGTCTTCCTCTAGATGAGTGGTTTCCGATACAAAACCCCGGTTGAGCCGTGGGTATTTAACACCAGACCTTCTCATCCGCCTGTGATCGCTTTACGCCCAATGATTCCGGATAACGCTTGCACCCTACGTATTACCGCGGCTGCTGGCACGTAGTTTGCCGGTGCTTATTCCTGAGGTAACGTCAGAATTTCTTTCCTCAGAAAAGCAGTTTACGCCCCGAAGGGTTTCATCCTGCACGCGGGATTGCTCCGTCAGACTTTCGTCCATTGCGGAAGATTCCTCACTGCTGCCTCCCGTAGGAGTATGGGCCGTGTCTCAGTCCCATTCTGCCTGGTCGTGCTCTCACACCAGGTACCCGTCATAGCCTTGGTGAGCCGTTACCTCACCAACTAGCTGATAGGCCGCAGGCCCCTCCCGAACCGATAAATCTTTACCTAAGCTGAATATTAACTTTTATTTTTTCTGATGTAAAAATGCTGATGAAGAAAATTTTAAATTTTATAATTTTAAATTTTTAAATAATTTTTAAATTCTAATTTTTAATCAAAAGCAACGAGATAATTCATTGTTTAAACATTAAAAATTAGGATTTATTTAAAAATTACAAAATTTAAAATTTAAAATTTCTCAAAAACATCAGAAGAGTAAAAACTATTATTCAACCTAGGACCATCCGGTATTAGCTCCGATTTCTCGGAGTTATCCCTGAGTTCGGGGTAGGTTCCAACGTGTTACTCAGCCGTCCGCCGCTGACTGGTTGTTGGTTGTTGGGTATTGGTTGTTGGTTTTTGGAAACTTTTTGAATAAGAACATTCATTTTCCTTGCGAGGATCTCATAATTTTTTGAAAAATACTCGTATTCTTGACTTGGAATCATTTCTAGATCTTTCAAAAAATCTAAATGTACAAGAGTTTCATTCGCAGATCCTAATGCAATTTTTAAAAAATGAGCAAAATCTTTCTTGGAAGAATTCCTTCCAAATCCTTCTGCAATATTTGCAGGGATAGATTGACTTGATCTTCTGACTTGAGAACAAAGTTCATAATACCTTTTCGGATCTCCCAACAACTTTGCGATCTCAAGAGCAAGTTTATAGCCAATTTGATAGATCTCCAGATCTCTAAAATGCCTGATCATATTCTCAGATTATACATATTTCCAATAACGAACAACTAATAACTAACAACAAACAACCAGCCCGCTCGACTTGCATGTGTTATGCATCCCGCCAGCGTTAATCCTGAGCCAGGATCAAACTCTCTCGTTGAAACGATAAGAAATTTGCAAGTATAACGCTGGCGAACCAGCGTTACTCCGCTAAAGCGGAGCAAACTCTCTCGTTGAAGAAAATTCGAACACTGAATTTAAAATTCAGTATTTTACTAGCTTTATTAAGAAATAGAGCAATTCATTTTTTTGTTTACCCTCAGGTATGATTGCTGAATAAACCTGAGACCATTCCTCTTTTACGCCAGAGATGTTAAAGACCGTGAAGTAGCACTCAATTTCTTGAGCTGGGGTATCGTAGTCCTTTCGAAAAGTGGAGTCAAGAAATTTTTTGGACTTTTTACTGTTACGTCATTCTATCCAATCCTTTTTCAATATCTTCCACTAAGTCATGTGCATCTTCAATCCCTATAGAAAACCGTACGAGCCCGTCCGAAAGCCCAATTTTCTCACGTTCTTTCTTCGGAATAGAAGCGTGTGTCATGCTTGCTGGATGATCAACAAGAGATTCCACTCCTCCAAGACTTTCGGCGAGAGTGAAAACTTGAAATGAAGAAATCAGTTTTTTGACTTCTTCAAGGGAAAGGTTGAATTCGACCGATATTATTCCACTAAAACCACTCATCTGTCTTTTTGCAATTCTATGGGTATCATGACTCGGGAGACCGGGATAGTACACTTTTTTCACTTTTGGATGATCTTGTAAAAATAGTGCAATTTTCATGGCATTTGCTGCATGTTTTTCCATACGAACTCCTAACGTTTTCAGACTTCGACTGAGAAGCCATGTGTCGAAAGGGCTCGGATTCAGCCCAACTGCCATTCGGGCAAAATCCATTTGCTCTTTTATTTCTTGAGAATTGGTAATAATTGCACCGCCGATAACATCAGAATGTCCTCCGATATACTTTGTAGTACTGTGAAGAACAACATCAGCACCAAGCCTCAGTGGATTTTGAAAATAAGGAGTGGCAAATGTATTATCGACTACCGAAAGAATTTTATATTTTTGTGAAAGTTTTGTAATTGCCGAAATATCAGTTACTTTTAAAAGTGGATTTGTGGGGGACTCGAGAAACAGAATTTTTGGTCTTTTTTTCAGCGCATTTTCTACATTTTTCAGATCATTCATCGGCATAAATCTTGGTTCAACTCCAAATTTCTGAAATACACGAATAAACAGTCGATAGCTTCCTCCGTAGAGATCATCAAGAGCAAGAACGCTCTCTCCTTTGGATAAAGTTGAAATAAGTGCTGTCATTGCACCGAGTCCCGAGGAAAAAACTGTTGCATATTTGCCATTCTCAAGCGCTGCAAGAGTTTTTTCAAGGCAAGAAAATGTCGGATTTCCAGCTCGCGTATAGTCATATCCTTTGAATTTTCCCGGAGCTTCTTGGGCAAAGGTGGAAGTCATAAAAACTGGAGGGACTACTGCTCCCGTTGTTTCTTCTGGAACTTGACCGATATGAATTGCTTTTGTAGAAAATTTCATAGAAAAACAAAAAAATGAAAAATTAAATTTTGTAATTGTTTTTTATCATCCATTCATCATTGTAAAATTTACTTAAATATTTTATTCCATTATCAGGAATAACAGTGACAATCGTACTTGGTTCCGTGAGACTTTCCGCGAGTTTAAGAGCAGCCCACACATTTGCTCCACTGGAACCGCCGCCCATGATCCCCTCTTCTCTCGCCATTTTCCGAGCCGTATCAAAAGCATTTTGATCAGTGAATTGATACATTTCATCCACCACAGAAAAATTCATAGCATGAGCAATGTGATCTTCTCCAATTCCTTCTACCTGATAACTGCAGCTTCCATTTGAAGGGATTTTTCCCGTCTTGAAATATTCATAATAAATCGATCCAATTGGATCAGGCATATATATTTGTATGTTCGAATTTTGTTCTTTGAGAAATTTTCCTATCCCGCTTACCGTTCCTCCAGTACTTCCTGCAGCAACAAAATGCGTTACTTTTCCTTTCGTTTGTTCCCAAATTTCTGGTCCAGTCGTAAGATAATGGGCTTCTGGATTTTTCGGATTATCATATTGATTGATGCGAAAACTATTCGGTATTTCTTTCGCAATCCTTTTTGCCATATTCACATAATGATCGGGAGAGTCAGGTGATGCAGAAGTTGGTGTTACCACAATTTCAGCTCCGTATGCTTTGAGTGCATCTTGTTTTTCCTTACTCACTTTGTCGGGCATGGTAAGAATCACTTTGTATCCCTTCATGGCTCCAATCATTGCAGCTGCAGCTCCGGTATTTCCCGAAGTATTTTCCACAATGGTTCCTCCAGATTTTAAGAGTCCATCTTTTTCCGCATATTCAATAATATGGCTCACAATGCGGTCTTTAATGCTTCCACTCGGATTGAAATATTCCAGTTTCACAAAAATTTCAACCATTGGATTTGGGGATAATTTTTGAAGTTTGACGAGAGGAGTGTTGCCGATGATGTCGAGACTATTGTTCATAAAAAAAATAAAATACTAAAAAAAACTCTCGATACTTCGAGAGCAGGTATTGTGACGCAGACAAAACTTACGGCATCAGCAATTATGTTGCCCTCGAGCAATGCTCGATGGTACAACAACAAATGCAAGAAGCCGTAGGAATCATTGTGTCTATTTTCACGTTACCATTATATAAAAAATCAGAGGAGTTGTAAAGATAAATGGAGCGAACCTATTTTTTTTACATTTTTCTTTCATGTTATAATTCAGATGTATATTTTGTATCTATGAAAAAATTTTCCCTTCTTGTTTTTCTTGGCATCATAATTTTTTCAGGATGTGTTTTTCAAAAGAAAAATGCCTCTGAAATAACAAATTTTGCAGGATGCGTCAGTGCTGGATATCCAGTCATGGAAAGCTTTCCGCGTCAGTGCAAAACTCCAGAAGGAAAAATATTTGCGGAAGAAATGGCCCCTCAGGAAAAATCTTCTGATCAAATACGCGTGACTTCGCCTCAGAAAAATGAGGTCATCAAAAGTCCTCTCGAAATTACGGGTGAAGCAAGAGGACCGTGGTTTTTTGAAGCATCGTTTCCTATCCAGCTCGTTGATGATAAGGGAAACCTTATCATAGAGTCGTTTGCTGAGGCTCAAGGAAACTGGATGACGGAAAATTTCGTTCCATTTGTGTCGAAACTCGAATTTTCTGTGCCAACGGGCATTACAAATGGAGAACTGATTTTAAAAAAGGATAATCCTTCAGGGCTTCCGGAAAATGATGCGGAAATAAGGATTCCTGTGAGATTTTCGGGTGAATAGTACTTATTTCACCATATGTTCGGCGAAGTGTTTTTCATTTCGCCCTTTTGCTTTGCACCAAAGTCCAAAGACGGCGAGAGATAAATAAACTTAATCAGCGTTAGGAGGAGCGTAACATTCACAAATGTTGTCTTCGCATTTCTCACGATAACTAATAACTCCTCGACTGCCCAATTCATAACAATACGCTTTACAATCTGAACCTACTGTACAACTTGCAGAAGTTTCACTCTCATAACGGATATAATCCTTTGGTATTTTTGGATTACAAAAATCATAATTTTTAGGAGAAACTTCTTCTTTTACAATTTCCCCATTATTCGCATTGTAACTTACTTCGTAAATGTTTCCTTTTTTGGTTCCGATTTTTAATTTAATTATGGGAATTCCATTTGTATACTCCCAAGTGAATTCTGGTCTTCCCTGCAGAATAAGATATTTATCGAAATTTGGATCTTGATTAGAAAGAGTTCGAACCCCAGAAATCCAAGGATTTGAATAATCATATTCCGAAATCAGTTGTTCAGAGAAAAGACAAGGATATTTCTTTTGCACATCATCATATGACTTTTGGAGAATATCTAAATAAGGAATTTCGCTAAGATTTTCATAAGAAAGAACTTCTAAACCTGCATTGAGGGGAAGTGGTTTATTACTATCATTAATATCAACAGGTTTATAAAAAATTTGCTTTAATTTTGCCTTTACGATGAATCCTTCATCTTCATTTTTAATTTTTCCGACATTGATAAGAATTTTCGCCTTCATCTGCTCATCTTTTAGAGATGCAATGGCATTACATCCTTCAGGAATTCCACAATTATTGATGGAAAGTATTCCAATTTCATAAAAAAAATTATTGTCTTCGTCTTCTCCTGGAAACAATTTCATGCTTTTGATTATATCCTCAAAGACAGGGAAATGACTGCTGTCTCCACACATAACTGTAAAACGGTAATTATGCTTTTCCCCAATCACAACCATTTCCGGCACATTACAGAGACCGAATGTCATGTACTTGACAACTTCAAAATTATTGATAGTAGTCTTTTGTGGCAGATATGATTTATCCGTGAATTCAGAATTGAGGCTTTTTATAACTTCATCTGCACTTTTTGGCTCTTCAAAAGAGAGACCATAACGGCGACTCAACCATCCTTCGCCAAAATTAATGTATCCAAAACCTACCCATGATTCTTTCTCATCATAAGGGTTTATTCGATATGTTGCATTCCCCCCAGTTCTCATTGTACGGAAGATCTAATGAAATTCCCCATTTCTTACTCAAATAATTCCTTGATGTATTTGGATTATCCGTATTAAATTTTCCTCCGCAGTCTAAATCTCGCAAACGAAGACACTTATCCATAATTTCTTGAGTCAATAATTCCCTCGTAATGGAACAGGTTAAGATTCCGTTTCCATCAAAAAATGTTTTTCCTCCTTGAGATTCACAAGATTGTTTCACTTCCTCCTGTGATGGGATCCCATCATCTTCCACCATTTTTTGTTCAATGTTCACTGAATAAATTTTACCATTACTGTCGAAAACGATAAGCCTTCCATTTGTTGCCATTTTCAGCTTGGTTATAAACACCCATTGAACATCTTCTTCAAGTGCAGGATCGATAATTGTTTTATAAATTTGTAATTCCCACAATTTTTCACCTGTGTTTTTATCGAGTGCCTCAATAAATCCTAAATGCTCACGAGGTGCAATAAATTTTATCTCGCCATAGATTAATGGTTCAACATCCTTGGGAATAGCTATTTTTGCCTGAATATTAGGCTGTTCTGAAGAAGAAGCTTCACAAAAATCATAATTCTCAGGAGATATAATTTCTTTTATGAACTCACCAGTATCTCCATCAAATTGAAGTTCTATTTCTCCTTTTTGTAGATCACCTTCGCCATAAATTGTCATGTTTACTTTATAGATCACCTTTTCATTTATAATTTCCCAGGAAAATTTTTCCCCGCCTTTTAGCAACAAATACGCCTTATCTAAGAGACTAAGAGTATAATAATGATCAGAATATTTCCCGTCATATACATCCCGTGAAGGAGCCTGAACTAAAAGACAGGGATACTTTTCTTCTAGATATTCAATAACTTTTTTCGAATCAATATCCTCATAAATTTTATATGGAATTGCATTCAAAAATTCATAAGAAATGAGTTTTGTACGAAATGGATAAGTATAAGACTTGTCTCCAAAAGGATTCACATAAAAATCTAAAGTTTTTCTGACTTTTACTCGCACTACTTTCCCATAGTCATTCTTTCCTCCTATCTTCCCAATATCTATAGCAACTGCTGTCTTCATTTCAGAATCAAGAATTTCTGAATCTGGATAATATCCCTCAGGGATCATAACTCCTGGCGTAGCAAGAACTCCTACATACGTCCTCGGAGTAAACAAATATACAACAAAACCAATGATGGTAATTAAAATAAAGGAAATGGTAATAATAAAGAGTTTTTTCTTCATTTGTACTTTTTAAAAATTTTCTGAAGCGTAGCACAAAGAAGAGAAATTCTCTATACCTCCGTAAGTGCATTAAGAAGTTGAGTTTGATGCACACTCAAGGTTGCTTTCTTGGCCATAAAAGAAAATGAAGAAAATTTTTCTTCGCCGGATCTAAATGAAGCTCATCCCAATGTTTTTTTAAAGATTTTTTGCTTATTTTTTTCCCATTGGTGCCAAAATTCACCATTTGTTCAAGTTTCCAAAGAGCATACTCCTTTTTCTTTTTTTTGAGATGAATGATGTCAGTAGACCAATTCCGCATTATAGTATCTTTCAAAGAAAATAAAAATATATTTGAATAATTTACAGAAAAAGTGTAGCAGAAACAAAAGAAATCTCCTAAGATACTGAAGTTTACAAAATTCTTCTTAAACTCTATACTTTAAAATGAAGACAACTCCCGAGACCTTACAGTCGGGAAATTAAGATAGGATTTTATTAAATTTTTCTTTCATGCATGACCACTTACAAAAATATTCTCTTGTCGGGCATTATTCTCATTATTATTATAAGTATTTTTATTTTAGTGAAATATACAAACCCCTTGGGGGAATATTTTTCGGCATCAACAAGAAAGGTAAGTGGCGGATTTAGTGATGGCGGCACTTCTCAACCTACCCCAACACCAACCCCTACACCTACTCCTAAGAATTAGGTCGTAGCTTGATGAGCATCGAGAAAGAAATTTCCTAAGAGTTTTCATGAAACCTCGTATTCTCGTTACCGGCGGAGCAGGGTTTATCGGCTCAAACTTTTGCAATACGCACAAAGAAAAATATGAAGTGATCGCGCTTGATAATCTTTTGCTGGGCGATGAGCGGAATCTCGATCCAGAAGTGAAATTTATCAAAGGCGATGCGTGCAATGTTCAAGATTTGGAAAAAATTGGAAAAGTGGACTATGTTGTACACTTGGCTGGAACTTCTTCCGCACCAATGTTTACCGGAGATGGATTCATAAATGGATATGTGAATTCTGTGAAGTCATTTTGTACGGTACTCGAATGGGCGAGAAAAAATGGTGTGAAAAAAATGCTCTACGCTTCGACATCTTCACTCTACGGCAATAATCCCCTTCCTCTTACGGAAGATCAGCACATAATTCCTCAAAATCATTATGCGATTACAAAATATTTGTACGAGAGATGTGCGGAAAGTTATTGGAGCACTTACAAAGATATTGAAATAATTGGCTTTCGATTTATGAGCGTGTATGGTCCGAATGAAGAAGCGAAGGGAAAATACGCCAATATTATTTCTCAATTTGCGTGGGATATCGCCCGAGATTTAGCGCCGGTAATTTATGGAAATGGAAAACAATTTCGCGATTTCACTCATGTTTCTGATGTGGTGAGTGGAATGACGCTCGCGATAGATACGGATCAAAAACTTGGCGCGGCAGTTTTTAATATCGGCACGGGAAAAAGCTGTACGCTCAATGAAATTGTCGAAGCGCTGAGTGGAGCATTTGGAAAAAAAGTAGAACCGAAATATATTCCGAATCCCGTGAAAGAAATCTACATCCACGGTCAGTGCGCGGATATTTCGAAAATCCAAAAAGTGCTAGGGTATGAACCGAAAGTAAAACTCACAGACGGAATTGCGGATCAGGTGAAGAATTTGCGAATGGAGAGAATTCGAGAGACGAGTTCGGATGTGTGGCGATGATGCATTCTTCGTAGGGGACGCATATATGCGTCCCCTACAGATATTTTTTTCTTGCCCGACTATAAAAAATTCCCTAGACTTCGTTCCGCACAGAAACCTTGGCCAGGTAGCTCAGTGGTAGAGCAATGGACTGAAAATCCATGTGTCGGCAGTTCAATTCTGCCCCTGGCCACCATTCGACTCATCCGCCTTCGGCGGATTCGCTCATGGCTTTCAGCCGTTTTTGCTGAGAATAGAGTATGAGTCGAATGCCCTGAGCGACCGTAGGGAGTCGAAGGGCAAAGTTTCAAACAGAGAATCTGCTCCTGACGAAGGATTCTTCAATTCGTCATTTGTAATTCGTAATTGACTCCACCGCTTCTATAGTATCCGGAAAAATTTTGACGACCTTCTCCATTCCTACCAACTGGAATATTTCCGCAATGTTCGGATGAAGATCGACAAAGAGAATCTGTTTTCTCGTTTTTTCTGCTTCTCGCATAAGATTGATGAAAAAACCAATTACCGTGCTGTTTAAAAATGAAGTCTTATGAAAGTCATATAGGAAAAATTTCTGAGTGCTCTGCTTCACCTGTTCTGATAATTTTTGTTCCATTTCTGGCCATGTAGAGCTATTCATTTCTCCGATAAGGTCTATCTTTGCAATATTGTCATACCCGACAATGTGAGAAACATAAAATTTCATACGGGGGAAGAAAGAATGTTTTGATTGCCTCCGGACCTTCTTTTTCTCTCGCTTTTCAGAATCTCCACATCCATTCTGAGATCTTTGAGACCTTCTGCAGTTGTCCAATTTTTCGCAAGATATTTTTCTTCCAGAAGTTCAAATTTTTTCAAGTATTGAATTTTCTTTCGAAGGTCTTTAAGTTCATCCTGATTAATCCATCCTTCCTTGATCAGCTTTTCTTCAATCTCTTCGGTATTCTGAATGCTTCTAATTTTTTTCAAAAGGAGCTGATAATCGCGTTCCGGCATTTCTTTTGTTCCCACGAGTCCAAATTTGATATGGTTTTCTTTCTCATGAAGAAGGAGAACTAAAAACCAAAATCCTCCCAAGAGATAGGACATAAGAATGAGTGGCCTCAGTGGAAAATCGAATACAGTGTGAATACCAATGGTCCCCAGAACATCACTGAGATTCAAATTAATCTCGATGAGAAAATCATATATTCCATGAAATACCATCGAGAGAAAAAGCCCCGTAAAAAGCTTCTCTTCTTGGTAGACTGTTTTTTTGGAAAATCGA
The DNA here is from genome assembly GCA_016220175.1 of Candidatus Peregrinibacteria bacterium. Classification (NCBI taxonomy): domain Bacteria; phylum Candidatus Peregrinibacteriota; species Candidatus Peregrinibacteria bacterium. The sequence goes on along the minus strand of JACRHZ010000017.1, from coordinate 9,240 downwards.
AGAATCTTCCAAATAAAACTGAGAAGAAAGAATTTTTTCCCTTTGAGTTCGTTTTCTTGTAAATATGGTCCTGCAAAAAGTGATATTCCGTAATAATATCCAAAGACTCCAGAGCAAAACATATGAACCATCACCACGAAAATTGATCTCATTGCGATAAAAGTCGCAATATTCGCCAATGAAGTCCCTCCATTCTCCACAAAATGTAAGAGATAGATAATATTTTCCACGAATGAAAATCCGAGGGCGCTCATGATGCTCACAAGAATTACCTGATCTATTGATTGGTAAACAAGTCTTTTGTGAACCTGTATGAAAATAAAAAAGGTCATCCAGAGTCCAAAAATATAGAGCAATTCACGAACAAGTGGATGAGAGAAATCATTAAATACATTCCATGAAACGGAGGAGAAATCTCCAGTTATGAGGAGATATGCGGCGTAAAAAATAGAGAAAATCATGAGCCCGAGAAAGACAAGCACGAGACCTATTGGCTTTTCTTTCCGGATCACAAAATGCTTCACGAATTCTTCTATCATCCCCACACCAAAAACGAAGACAAGAAAGCTCTGTAAAAAATGGTTATTCGCGAACGCACCAATACTTTCTTGAAAATTAATCGGTTCGAGTTCAAAAAATATGAGATTAATCGTTTGCCCCCAAAGTTTTTGATAGAGGAGAACGATCAATGGAGAAAAACATCCTGCGAGAAACGTAAAAAACAGCATGTCTTTGCGCTCTGGGCGGAATTGAAAGAAAATACATGCCCAGATAAGAATGGGGAGAGCCGTGATAAGACCAAGGAAAAGGGAGATGATGAGCATTGCCCCGAAGCAAAGAGATACAAGAATCTCTTCATTATACACTATTTTGAGAGAAAAAGGTAGGGGCAAGGCATTTGAAAATTGCACCACTTCCATGGAAAAGTTACAATTCCTCGTGCTCTTTCTTTTGTATTATGAAAAAAGTTTCTTTTTTCTTCATACTCCTGAGCATCGCCATACTTCTTCCAAATTCTGCCTTTGCTGAATCATTTCCAGACGTTCCCGTATCTCATCCAAATTATGATGCCATTGAATACATCAAACAAAATGGAATTATACAAGGATATCAAGATGGAACGTATAAACCGGATGATTACATTAATCGTGCGGAATTTACAAAAATTATCATTGAGACGGAATATTCCGATGAAGAAATAAGTGTGTGTGATCCCAAAAATTCACAAATTCCTGTACTTTTTACCGATGTTATTGCTTCCGACTGGTTCTATAAATACATTTGTTTTGCAAATAGACTCAATGTTGTTCAGGGATATCTTGGAGGATTTTTCCATCCAGAATGGAAAATTAATTTTGGAGAAGCGGCAAAAATTGTGAATAAAACATTTGGAAATTGGCTCGGTTACAATGATATTTGGTACAAACCATATGTTTTGAAACTGGAAATGGAAAACGCAATTCCCACGAGCATTCAAAATGTAGCGCAATTTATTACTCGCGGAGAAATGGCAGAAATTGTGTATCGCCTTCGTGCTGGCGTAAAAGATAAGGCTTCTCTCACATATGCAGGAATTAGTTTTGATGAGCATGCCGATGAGAATATTGGAATTCTGCCACTCGATGAAACGTGGAATGAATATAAAAATACGAAGCGTGGCTATTCCATAAAAATTCCACGAAAAATAGAGACTCAGAATTGTGAGAAGAAAACCACAAAAATTCCGGTGGAAACTTTTGAAAACAGTGATGGAGTATATGTGAGCGAAACGTATTATTATGAAAATAGCGCAAGTGATAATTGTGCTCAAAAAACAACAAGTCTCTCTTCACTTCAGGAAAGAACTGTAGCACTTTGGAAAATCATCGTGGAAGATGTGGAGAGCGAAGCAGCGCTGAATGATGTTATTGCCAAAGCTTCAGAACCCGGCTGCAGAGCGGGAGAAAAAAAATCTACTGCTCAAGAAGGAACGTATGATGTCAAAATAATTGCAAAAGAAGGAGCTGAGTGCCACAGCATGACCACTCTGCAGTTTCTCTATTCTCCTCAGAAGAAAAAAGTCGCTCATTGGAGCCGAGGAATAGAATCAATTTTCTGGAATGGAGGAAAAGCATATGATCCGGAAATGACGGAAAGTTTTCGATTTGAGTAATATTTCTCAGCAATATGAAATTCACAATTTCTCCAGAAATTTTCGAAAAATTTCCTGATCTCCACATCGGAATTATTTTTGCGCGAAATATCCAAAATTCCGGAGAAAATCCGGAAATTATAAATATGATCCGTGCAAAAGAATCAGAAATAAGATCACAGCATGCGCTTGATAATCTTGGAGAAATTCCAAAAATTGCCGCGTGGAGAAGTGCGTATTCATCTTTTGGCGCAAAACCAAAAAAATATAAATGTTCGGTGGAAAATTTGTACCGAATGATTTTGGAAGGTATTGACCTCAGACACATCAATACACTCGTGGATATTTATAATTTTATTTCTCTGAAACATCTGATTCCCGTTGGAGGTGATGATTTGGATAAAGTTGAGGGAAATATTATGCTCACGATAGCAAAAGGAGATGAGCCATTTCGAAAGCTTAATTCAGAGGAATCGGAATTTCCTCATCCCGGAGAAATTGTATACCGCGATGACAAGGAAGTGCTCTGCAGAAGATGGAATTGGCGTGAATGTGAGAAATCAAAAATGACAGAGGAAACAAAAAATGCAATGCTCGTGATTGAAGGAATTCCCCCAGTATCAAAATCAGATGTGGAAGAAATTACCAAAGAACTCGGAGAAATGGTGCAGAGGTTTTGCAGCGCAAATATCTCAAGATATATACTTGACCTGGAAAATCCTGAATTCATATTTTAATTTTTTTAAATACATTATGGAAATACTTTTTGCAATTCTCTACCTTCTGCTTTCGATAAGAATAAATTCTATTCCTACAGATTCCATACGGACACTTCCCCCAGATACGGAGTCGAAAAGATATATGTTTGAACTCCAAGATTGCCCAGTTGTGAACTACGTTTGCGCGGAAGATGAAACATATTTTACTGATAAAATCGGATGTGGATGTGAAAAAAAAGCGAATTCTGATGAGAAATTTTGTGCTGAAATTTACGCGCCTGTATGCGGAAAAATTGAGGTTCAGTGTATTAAAGCTCCGTGTGATCCAGTAGAACAAACTTTCTCAAATCGATGTTTTGCGGAGCAGGCGAAAGCATTTGATATTGTTGAGGGAAAATGTTTTGGTACTGAGCCAGCGGTAGCGAATCCTGAACTCTACAAAAATACGTGTGGAAATGGAATTTGCGAGCAACTCGCTTGCCAAGCAATCGGATGTCCTCCTCCTGAAAGTCCAGAGTCATGTCCTCAAGATTGCAAAGAGTAACAATTATTTCGGAGAAAAATCAAAGAGCTGATGTTTTTCCGTACGAAAATTGAAATTTTGTTCGTTCAAAAACGACATTGTGTCTCCTGAAGAGAGAGATATATCGGCATAAAGAAGCGCCTTCGTTTGAAAACTGAGACTGCTCGTCCCAGAACTTTTCAACTGAATTTTTTGTTTTTTGAATTTTTCCTGAGATGAAAATTGAACATGATGTTTTTCCAAAATATTTCCTATCGCATCTTTCTCAAAAATTTGAATTTCAAAACTCTCGGGAATTATTTTTGATGCCGAATTCCCGAACTGCCTCAGATGATCAACAATTGGAGGAAAGTCTTCACGAACAAATCCCGAAGTGATCGCCTCTGAGATGAGGAGATCATACTTTTCGCGGAGTTTATATGTAGTGGCATCGCAAAGGATAAATTCAGAGAGATGGGAATATCCAAAATAATCGAGAAGCTTTTTACTGTATTCTAAAGAATGTGGATTGTGCTCCAAAAAATAACATTTTTGCGCTCCTGCCATGAGTGCGAACATTCCGAGAATTCCTGTTCCTGATCCCGCATCAACCGCAATAATTTCGTTTTTTTCACGATGAAGATCTCGAGTTGCTTGTTGAATTGCGTGAAAAAAAGCTCGGTTTCGAAGGAGATCTTCAGCGCAAAAAATGGCATCAGAAAGAGGAAGCTTGAATTTTGCATCATCAAGATCAAAAACATGAGCTTTGGAATGGGAAAGAAAATCGAGTATCCGATGGTGAACTTGAGAAAATTCTTCCGCCATAACATCACAAAAAGAGAATGATTGCACTCTAAATCGAAAACCAAAAAGTAGAAAGAAGAAAAATGGACTTCATAATTTCTATATTCCTTTAGAGCCTGTTCAGAATCTCTCTTTCATTTTTCAGAATTTTTTGCGACAATGCTTTGGCACTTTTTCACATTTCATATGACTACGGACGATGAAATTCAAGAGAATTCTCAAAAATATCAGTCTTTAAGAGGATTTCATGATGTTCTCCCGGATGAATATGATTATTACACACTTGTAAAAAAAACCGCGCGTCACCGTTTAAGGCAGGCAGGATTTCGAAGAATTTCTACCCCAATAATGGAGGAAACTGCTCTTTTTGTGCGAGCAGCTGGAGAGACAACGGATATTGTGGAAAAAGAAATGTTTACAATGCAGAGCAGATCAGGGAAATCAATGTCGCTCAAACCCGAATCAACTGCTGGAATTGTTCGGGCATACATCGAACACGGAATGATGAATCTTCCTCAACCGGTTCAACTATATGCTATCGAACCACACTTTCGTTATGATCGCCCCCAAAAAGGAAGATATCGACAATTTCATCAATTGGATTTCGAAGTCATTGGAACGAGAGATGCTTCAATTGATGCTCAGGTAATTCTTATATCCTACAAATTCCTCAAAGATCTCAAAATACTCCACCACTTTTCTCTCCAACTGAATACTCTTGGAAATGCCGAGAGTCGTAAGCAATTTAATGATGATCTTCGGAATTATTTTTTTGGAAAAGAGAGATACCTTTCCGAAGACCTTTTGAGCAAACTCGAAAAAAATCCCATCCGCATTCTTGATGCAAAGGATGAAGATGTTCAAATTCTTCTCTCGAAGGCTCCAAAACTTGGAGACTATCTCGATGCAGCATCAAAAGAATACTATGCAGAAGTAAAAGGATTTTTGGATGAACTCGGGATCTCGTATAGAGAAAATAAAAACTTGGTGCGAGGACTTGATTATTACTCTGACACAGTTTTTGAATTTTGGGATAAAAATGAAGGAGCACAAAATGCTGTCGGAGGAGGAGGAAGGTACGATGGTCTCGTTGAATTTCTGGGAGGTCGTCCAACGCCTGCAGTTGGCGTTGCTTTCGGACTTGAACGTATAGTTCAGCACATGAAAGACGAAGGAATTGTGCCTCCTCAAAAAGATAAAATCCCTGTCTTTGTCGCTCAGCTCGGCGGAGAAGCAAAAAAGAAGGCGATGCGAATACTCGCTGAACTTCACGATAAGGGAATTCATGCAGTTGGCGCCGTCGGAAAAGCTTCCATTAAATATCAACTCGAAATGGCGAATAAAGTGAATGCTGATTGGGCAGTGCTTATGGGAGAAGTGGAGGTTCGTGAGAAAAAGGCGATTTTGCGTGACATGAATGCGGGAACCCAGGAAATTGTCGAGATCGATGAAGTGGTGAAAAAGGTATTGGAACTCGTGGGAAGTGAGAACCTTGATGTGTATACACTTGGTGAGTAAGCGGTCGGGGGAGTTATAGGATAATTTTGAATTTTAAATTTTAAATTAATTTTTAGTGTTCAATTTTTAGGTTGAACACGTTGAAAAACTATAATACTTTGTTTTACTTTATGCAGAGAGTTAATTCAAAATTCATAATTCAAAATTTAAAATTCCCCTCGTGTTCTTTTTCTCTCCTTCTCAGGCGGCAAAAAAACTCGCAGAAATATATGATTCCATTGCGAATGAATTTTCTGAAAGTCGAAATTCTCCCTGGGAAGAAGCCGAAGTCCTTTTTGCTGCTACCCCGAAAAATGCAAAAATCCTGGACATAGGGTGCGGGAATGGTCGGCTTGTTCCTCTTTTTTTGAAAAAAAATTGCGAAGTTTTTGGAGGAGATATTTCGGAGAAGCTTCTTGGAATTGCTCAAAAAAAATATCCAGCTGCTCATTTTCAAAAGGTCGATTTTAGTGATCTTCCATTTGCAGATGAAACTTTTGATGAGGTATGGTCCGTCGCGAGTTTTCATCACATTCCAACCGAAAAGAAAAGATTGCGGGCACTTTCTGAAATGTGTCGTGTTTTAAAACCAAAAGGTGAAGTGATTATCATTGTTTGGAATCTTTGGAATCAACAAAAATATGCTCGCCAGAAAAGATGGTCGATTCTGAGATCCTTTCTTATTCCTACGTGGTCAAAACGGGATTTTATCATTCCTTGGGGAACCGAAAAAAAAACGCGATATTATCATTCTTTTGATGTTCAGGAACTTCAGAAACTTGCTGAAAAAAGCGGATTTTTAGTGAAAGAACTTTTTGGATGGAGAAAAGGGGGGAAAGAGGTAATACTACATTCTCAAAACATTTGTATTCGTCTTCAAAAAAAATCATCTCTTTTGTGTTAGAATTTGTTCCGCATGAAAACACATCGAATAGAACTTTTTGGGATCCCATTTGATGTTGTAAATACACATCACGCACTGCTCAAGCTTCATTATTATTCACAAGTTTCACTCGGAGAACAATATTTTTGTGTCACGCCAAATCCGGAAATGATTGTGTATGCTTCGAAACATCCTGCTTTTTTTCGAATTTTAAAAGACGCAGATTTTTCACTTCCTGATGGAACGGGAATTCTATGGGCATCTGGGTTTTTGCCTCCTCTGGAACTTCAGAAACTTTCTTCTTCGAGAAGGAAAAAAATGTGGAAAATTTTCTTAGATGGAGTGAGGTCTCTTTGGCAATTTACCTTCGATCGGAAAAATTTCCGGGGCCGAATTTTTGCGCGTATCACTGGAACAGATATGTTTGGCGACTTTCTTGCTACGTCTCAAGCAAAAATATTTCTCCTCGGAGGAGCTCCTCTGTCAGCAAAAACCCTCGCTGAAAATTTTCCGAATATCGTCGGATATTATGATGGAAAAGTAACTTCTGAAAAATCTGCAGCGATTCTTGAGCATATTAAAAATTCCGACGCAAGAGTACTTTTCGTGGCGCTCGGATCTCCCAAACAAGAGATGTGGATTTCAGAACATCTTTCAAAAATTCCCAATATTCGTTTTGCAATGGGAGTTGGCGGAGCATTTGATTTTATTGCGGGAAAACGAAAAAGAGCTCCTTTTTGGATGCAGAGAGCAGGTCTTGAATGGCTTTTTAGACTTCTTCGAGAACCAAAAAGGATTGTTCGCATTTTCAGAGCAACCGTTTCTTTCTTTTTTTTGGCGCTTCGAGAACGACAAAAACTTCTTTGAGTTCTCTACTTTGGTTCTTTCGTTTTTTCGTCAATATTCAATTTCTTGACCGCATTTTCTGCAGCATCGAGTTCTGCTTTTTGCTTACTCGATCCTTCTCCTTCCGCAATCACTTTTTCTCCTAAATATACTGCCATCACGAAAAGTTTGTCATGATCTGGACCTTTTTCCGTAACCAACTGGTAGTGTGGCGTAATACCAAGGACATCTTGTGTGTATTCTTGAAGTTTGGATTTTGCATCTCGATGGAGACCTTTTTCAATGATTTCGCTAATTCGTGGAATGATGTGTTTTAAAATAAATTTTTCAGCAGTTGCAAATCCCCTATCAAGAAAAATCCCTCCGATAAGAGATTCTGCGGTATTTGCCAGAATGTAACTCTTCTTTCTCCCTCCTGATTTCTCTTCCCCTCGAGAAAGTTTGAGAAATTTCCCAAGATTAAGTTCCTCTGAAATTTCGGCGAGATGTTTTCCCCGAACAAGCGCACTTCGATAACTCGTGAGTTCCCCTTCAGGTTTTTCTGGATATTTTCGAAACAAAAATTCTGTTACTACGAGTTCCAAAACTGCATCTCCCAAAAACTCAAGCCTTTCGTTACATTCTCCTGATGGATGTTCATTAAGGTATGATTTGTGAGTAAAAGCCACTTCATACAGTGCCTCATTTTTCAGAGAAAACCCGAGAATTTTCGTTAATTCTTTGATCATTTTGCTTCGGATGAAAGATTTTTTTTGGAAGGAGGCGTTCCTCTTCCTTCTTTTCTCGATTGATGCGCCAAATTTGACAGTACTCCATTAATAAATTTTCCAGCAGTTTCATCTCCAAATTCCTTCGCAATGTCCACCCATTCGTTAATGATGACCGCAAGCGGCGTATCTGCATACTGCAAAAGTTCAAATGCTCCCGCTTCTAATATAACTCTTTCTACTGTCGACAATTTCTCAATGGGCCATTCCGGAGCAAGTTCATAAATTTGTTGGTCTAGTCCTTCTCTATTTTTCAAAACTCCATTCATAATTTCTCGAGAAAATTCGTCCTTATTTCCGAGCTCCGGGGCAAAATCTTCTTTGACTTGGAGGAAACAGGTTTTTGCCTTTCCTTCATCACTCTCGCCCCGGAGGAGAAGTGCTGTGAGAGTTTGCATTGCTGCAATTCTACAAAGACGTCGATATTGGGCCATGAGCGTGCAGGAACAGAAAATGGAAGATTTTTTCGTCCGTTAGTCTACCAAGAAATTACGAATCACGAAATCGCAAATCACGAGTTTCAGAAGATGAACCTCTGAAAAATGTAAAATGTGAAATGTAAAACTTTAAAACAAATTCTAAATTCTAATTTTTAAACATTAAGACTTAGAATTTATTTTTACATTTTACATTTTTACTTTTACATTTAGCGGCAACTCGTCTTTCGGAATTTGTAACTGATATGCTTACGCCACAATCTTCGTTATCTTTTTGGTTTTCTTCTTCGCCTTTACGGTTCTTGCTTCTATTTTTTCAAGTCCACGTTCATTTCTTTTAGCGCGCTCAACAAAGTTCAGAAGCTTCTTCCTCCTCACTCTTACGTAAGTATTGTAGCGAGTTGTTGATCGTGATCGTGCGGATTTTTTCTTTGGAACTGCCATGGGAGTCAGATAAAGAGCGGACCTGATTGTAGCGAAGAATCAAGAAGGAGGCAAGGACAATTAGGAATTCGTACATTCTAAAATTATAAGCACCACCCTAGTATAATTTCCAATAAATAATTTCATGTATAGTGTCTCTGTAGTTTTTGGTCAGCATCTTGCTTTGTGAATTTCCATTGAATTGTTGATAGACTTTGATTGCGTTGTTTT
>JACRHZ010000016.1 GCA_016220175.1 Candidatus Peregrinibacteria bacterium | reverse complement strand
TTGCATGCTTTTTGACTTCTTTTTCTCTCTCTCCAATGCCTCTTTTGTTATTTCCTGATGCGTTATCTCATTTCTTTTCATAAATATGGGGGAAAATTCTCCCATATTATACATCATTATTTATTGGACTCAAGGTAAAAATTTGAAATTTCAAAATTAAAAATTACACTCATCAACAGACATCAATTCTCGCACCGGCTCAAACGAAAACCGATGAATCGCACACGGTCCATATTTTCTCAGTGCTTCTTCGTGCTCTCTCGTCCCGTACCCTTTGTGTGAACAAAAATTGTATACAGGATATTTTTTATGCATTTGCATCATGTGTCGATCTCGGCTCACTTTTGCGAGAATGGAAGCTGCGGCAATAGATTCGCTCCGCGAATCACCTTTAATGAGATTCACCTGACAAATTTCCGGAAGATTAATATTTATCGCATCGATCAGAATCAAATCAGATTGGATTTTGAGATTTTTCACCGCTTTTTGCATTCCGAGTTTCGTCGCTTTCAGAATATCAGTTTTATCAATTTGAAGGTTGGAAATGCTGACGACCGAATACGAAATTGCTTTTTTTATAATCTCCTCAAAAAGCTTTTCTCTTCTTTTTGGAGAAAGTTTTTTAGAATCGTCCAGTCCGATAATTCCATGATCAGCTGGAAGAATAACCGCGGCGACAAATACCGGACCAGCCCATGGACCGCGACCGGCTTCATCGATTCCACAGATCAATTTGAATCCTTGTTTTCGATAATGTTCATCGAGGGAATTCATGCCTATAGAATAAATGACGCAAGAACAAAAATGCAACAATCGAAATTTTTCTTATTATTCGTCATTTCAGAATGACGCGGCGGATAAATTCATCTTGTAAAAATTGGAACTGAACGCTACGCTAAAACTGCTCTATTTTTTCCCTTCTTTCATCATGAGAACATTTACAAAAAAAGAACTTTTGAGTACTCCTATTGAACATATTGATATTACGAGTCTTCATGTCACTCCACTCGTGGAAGCGTACTCAAAAATGTCGTTTTCTGCACGTGATCTTGCGCGTGCTGCGGAAATTTATAACCAAATGCTCGGAGAGAAAGAGTGCTCTGTATGGCTTACTCTTGCAGGAAGTACCAACGCTGCTGGATGTATGCAGATATATGTTGATATGGTAAAAAATAACATGGTTGATGTCATTGTCTCGACCGGAGCGTCGATTGTGGACATGGATTTTTTCGAGGCACTCGGATTCAAGCATTACCGGGGAAATCCTTTTCTTGATGATGGAATGCTGAGGAGTCTTTACATCGATCGCATTTACGACACGCTTATTGATGAAGAAGAACTGCAGGAATGTGATCATGCTATTGCGAAAATAGCGGATGCTTTGTCTCCGCGTCCATATTCTTCCCGTGAATTTATCGCGGAAATGGGAAAATATCTTCAAAAAAATTCAGTAAAGAAAGATTCTCTGGTGCAAGTGGCGTATGAGCATAATGTTCCGATATTTTGTCCGGCATTTTCCGATTCTTCAGCAGGTTTTGGACTCGTACTCCACCAAGAACACCATAAAGACGCACATGTTTCGATTGATTCTGTGAAAGACTTTCGAGAACTTTCCGAAATAAAAATGAAAAGCACTCAGAGTGGACTTCTCATGGTTGGAGGCGGCGTTCCAAAAAATTTCGCACAGGATACCGTTGTATGTGCTGAAGTTCTGGGCGTTGAAGCTCCTGTTCATAAATATGCTGTTCAAATTACCGTTGCCGATGTTCGCGATGGAGCGTGCTCTTCTTCTACTCTCAAAGAAGCAAGTTCTTGGGGAAAAGTGAGTACCGTGTACGAACAAATGGTATATTCCGAAGCAACACTTGCACTGCCAATTATTGTCGCAGCTGCGTATGAAAAAGGAAATTGGAAGAATCGAGAGCGGACGAATTTTTCAAAACTCTTTTCTTAATTTTAGAGGAATATGAACACCAAACAAATGCGATCGAAGAAGTCGAAGATTGCCGCGTTTGACCCGAATGCAGTTAGAAAGCTGAATGGAAGCATATATGGACTTCCATTTACTCCAGAAGAATCTGATGTCGTGATTCTTGGTGTCCCTTGGAGTGTCACCATTTCATATGGTGGAAACACGGAAAAAGCACCAGAAGCAATTCTCAGAGCGTCATCGCAAGTCGATCTCTATGACCTTGAAATTCCTGACGCCTGGAAAATTGGCATTGCCCTTCTTCCTGGAGAATCACGCTTCCGAAAAAAAGGAGAATACCTCAGAAAAAAAGCCGAGATATGTATTCGCCATCTCGAGAAAGGTGGCTCCCCGAATGACGTAAAAGTAAAAAAATTATATGCGGAAATAAATTCTGGTTGTGAGGAACTTCGTGATTGGCTTTTTCATGAATCACAAAAACTCCTTCGAAAAGGGAAACTCGTCGGAGTGCTTGGTGGAGATCATAGTGTCCCACTTGGATACATGCAGGCATTATCAAAAGTGCATCCGAAATATTCCATTCTTCATCTCGATGCTCATGCAGATCTTCGGAAGGCATATGAAGGATTTGAATTCTCGCATGCATCCATTATGTATCATGCTTCACTCATATCGAATATCGATCACATTGTCTCTGTAGGAGTGCGAGATTTTTGTACAGAAGAAGCAGATCGCATTCGAAATTCCCATGGAAAAATACTTCCTTTTTTTGATCGTGTTTTGAAAAAAAATATATTTCGAGGATCAACATGGAAAAAGGAGTGCGAAAAAATCGTTCGTTCTCTTTCTTCAAAAGTATATATCAGCTTCGATATTGATGCGCTTTCCCCTCACTTGTGCCCGCATACAGGAACCCCCGTTCCGGGAGGACTCGAATACGAAGAAGCACTCTTTCTTTTGGAAGCGGTCGTACGAAGTGGACGAACTATTATCGGATTTGATCTCTCAGAAGTATCGCCGGGAAAGGACAAAGAGAGCGAATGGGACGCGTCTGTAGGTGCTCGTATTTTATATCGACTTTCGATGCTGATGGCAAAGTCGCAGGGAAATTATAAAAAAAACTTTATTGATAAAATATTTTCACGATGATACATTACGCACACGAATTTATTTTTCAGAGAATTGATTGAATTTATTCGCTTTGGCGCAAAGTTTTTCTAAGACCGACTCCTCTCCTTAGATAAGAGAGAAAATGAGAAGGTCATATTTTTTTATAATTTTTCCATGAACACGGATACTCCGAAAACAGAAGCTCCTCCTTTAGCATCAGTCCCACCACTTCCTCCCAAAAAAAAGAAACGGAAGAAATCCGGGGCAAAAAAGAAAAAAAATGGGTTTCGGAAATTTTGGAAACTTGGTCTGGAGGAGTGTAACACTGACATTTTTGACATTGGTCCTGATGGCGAGCTTATCGTTCGTGAAGGAAATTATCAGTACAATGTCTTTGATATTGTGAAGAAATATGGAACATCCACGGAAATTGTATTTCCAACTGTTATCGAAAAACGTGTTCGTGATCTTATTGAAACATTTAACGCCTATATTAAAATTCTCGGATACAAAGGAAAGTTTTTTTATCACTACGCGATGAAGGTGAATCAGAATAAAGAAATTGTACTGACCGCGGTGGCAGAAGGCGCAAATTTAGAAGTCTCCAGTGCCAATGAACTTTTTCTCGTGAAAAGAATGGTGGAACAAGATAAATTTAACGTAAAAATTCGAGTGATATGTAATGGTCCAAAAACCAAAAAATATCTCGATTTGATTGAAGAACTCAAGATGAAAGGACTTGTCGTAATTCCTGTTATTGAAGATTATGTAGAACTCGAATACCTGAAAAAATTCAAAGGAGAAGTGGGAATTCGGGTAAATCTTGATGTGAAAGTAAAAAGTTACTGGGATAAAAAATTCAATCGGTTTGGGTTCACCGAAACAGAACTCTTGAACATCGGGAAGATTAAAAATCTTTCCGTTCTCCACTATCATATTTCAAGTCAGATCGAAAGTATGGAGGGAATTGTGAGACCGATGAAACGAGCTCTTGAACTGTATGCACAGTTACGTGAAAAAAATCCTGGACTCGACACGCTTGATATTGGCGGAGGCGCTGGTGTTCCGTATGAAAAAAAGAAGCGATTTTATTCGGGAAAAAGTCTGATTCATTTTATTGTCAAAAGTGCAATATCTACATGCAATAAATTGGGAGTTCGCCATCCAAATTTGATCGTAGAATGGGGAAGATATGTTGCAGCACCATCACAAATAACGATTTATAAAATTCTCGCGGAAAAAACTGTGGAGAATAAGGGAAATAATCAGTGGTACGTTATTGATGGAAGTTTTATGAATGACCTCATTGACACCTGGGCAATTCATCAAAAATGGCATGTAGTTCCTGTGAATTGCATGAAGACAAGAAAGCTCCAAAAAATTTGGCTCGCAGGATCTTCTTGTGACTCCGATGATAAGTACACAGCTGGAGGAAGTTATATTTTGCTTCCGAAACTCAATGAAACAGATGAACTCTACATAGCATTTCTTGATACCGGAGCATATCAGGATTCTCTCGCGTCGCATCACTGTCTCCTCTCGTCCCCTCTTAAACTCATTGCCCAAAATGGAGAAATAAAAGTCGGTCGAAAGAGAGAATCAGCAGAAGACATTGGAAAAACATTCGGATGGTGATTACTAAAAATCACAAATGGAGATTCTCTCGATGGCAACGAGAACTTGATTTTTTGGAGTGGACTAGTTACCATCCTCTTCGCTTTTTCAAGGAAGAATACACATAGCGTGAATTCTGCGAGAGAAATTGCATGTTCATTGAAAGATTATTTTCGAGAAAAATCTGCGGGGATAGCATAGTGGTAGTACATGACCTTGTCCCGCACTGCGGGATCGAGACACGGGTTCATTCACATTTCTGGTTAGCACACATGTGTGCGGGTATAGTACAGCGGTAGTACATGACCTTGCCATGGTCGAGACACGGGTTCAATTCCCGTTACCCGCTCCAAAGTTGAATTCGAGCTGAATGACGAACCCGCGAAGCGGGTGAGGAAATGAAGCCGAAGATCCTTTGTCCCGAGCGACTCCGCTTTTGCGGAGGAGTCGAGGGACTTTGCAATATTTGGCGGTAACCCTGAGCGAAGTCAAATGCGTTACTAAAGCCATGTTTTATGTTCTTATACAAGAACATACATTGCGTTTTTTTTGCTTCCACGCTTTGCTACAAGTTTTTTTTCGATGAGCTTTTTTAAAAATCTTTGCGCCGTTCTTTTTGTCACGGTGAGGATATCTTGAACATCTGAACTCGTGATATTTCCCATTTCGTTCAAAAAATCGAGGATTTGTATTTCTTTTTTGGAAAGAATAACCCTTTCTTTTGGCGCTTTTTTAAAATACAAAAAAGGTCTGATCTTATCTAAAACAACTTCCATTTCACTCAAAAATCCTTTTACAAAATATTCAAGCCATGGGGTCATGGATCCTTTTGATCTCTCAGCATAATTCTTTCCGAGATGTATGGCTTTGTAATACTTTTGTCTCTCTGAATTATAATAATTTTCCAGAGCAAACAATTTTCTAAAATCGTATTTTTCCGTATACAGAATTAAAGTTGCGAGAAGTCTTGCCGTACGACCATTTCCATCGGAAAAAGGATGTATTGCCGCCATTTCCGCATGGGCAATTCCCGCGATGAGTACAGGGGATAATTTTTCTTTTCGCGAAGTGTTTATCCACTCGCAGAGATCACGGACAAGACGAGGAACTTTTGAATGATCTGGAGCTATATACAATACTTCTTGTGTAAGAGGAGTTCTTCTTACCACATACACTGGTTCTTTTCGATATATTCCACATTTTTCCTTTGGAAGGACATTTGCGGTTGTGAGTTTATGAATTTTTAAAATATCTCTCTCTGTAATCTCTGATGATTTCCTGAGGGAAATAAAGGCGAGCGACTTTTTATAATTTTGCACTTCATAAATATCTCTTGAATTTGCATTGATTTTCTTTCCCTCCAAAACCTTTTGCACTTCACGCTCATTCAGCATATTTCCCTCAATTGCCGTTGAATTGTGCACCATACTGAGAATTGCTTCTCGTTTGAGTTTATATTCCTCTTTTGGATGAATAGGGCATGTGAGAATTTTTTCTCGAAGAACATCAATCCTACTCAGATTATTGAGAATGCTCGAGGTTATGTGAAATTTCGGGAAAAACATGTGTCGTTAAAAATGTCGTTTATTTGTCGCTTAAATAATATTCTTTTGTGTGGCAAAAAGCAAATGGAAGATTGTTTCTCAACATAAAAAATTCGCACTTCGCACCATAAGGAGCTCAGGATATTGACAAAAACACCTCAGAGACTACGATATTCTCGTTTTTGCCTATGAAATCACTCATTTCAAAACTTATCCGGGCTGGGTTATCAACTGCTGAGGCAGAGCTCTATGTTTTTATTTATAATAATCCCTATCACTCCGTTGCGGATGCTTGTTTGCATCTGAAACAATCTAAATCTTCCATTTATAGAGCTTTTGATGAACTCAAAAACAAGAATTTGATTCGGTCTTCTCATCAGAGTTGGAAGCAGTCTCTTACCGTCAATTCTTTAAATACATTGATACAACAACTCAAAAACCAGAACAGAAGAGACCGTTATCTCATCAACTATTTTAAAAGCTTAGAAATTGGAAAGCAGTTCCATGTAGGTGAAAAAGATGTGTATATTGAAGAATTAGATGAGCAGGAAACATATGAGAAGTATATCGATCTTTCGGAAATGAAGTGGGATAGTCTGATCGCATTTGTAAATTGGGAAGATTTCAATAATGAAAATCGGAACCTCATCCCACTCGAGAAACAGTTTGTAAAAAATCGACTCAAACATGGGAGTAGTGCCTTTGTCTCTATAGCAAAATACGGACCGTATACCCAAGAAATAACCGATTGCGATAAACTGGATGTTACTCAGAATAGAAAATCAAAGAGATCAAAGTTGCCAATGTATAAACCATTCTTGGTGAATGCTTTTCAAGGGAATGATTATGTCCATATATGGGATTTGAATAAAACGGGTGAAATCATTTCCACATTCATTCATTCCCCAGTTATAGCGAATTTTTATAAAGATCTTATTTATTCAAACATTGTGTAGTTTTCCCGCTTTTGTGGGAATTGGGGATCTCGAGAATTCATCGTTTCCTCCGTAATTTATAAAAATTCTTCGTTTTCCCAAGTTGAACAAGCACTCTGCTGAACTATTATTGTTGAGCTTTGTTTCACGCAGAATTTCATTACATATCTATGAATTGTTCTGAATGCAGCGCCGAATTTACGTATTTCCTCGGGGAAGAAGATAGCTACCGCCGGTTCGATGCAAAATTACCAGAAATCTGCCCTGAGTGTCGGCACAAACGCCATCTTATTTTTCGAAATGAAAGAAAATTATTTCTGACAAAAAGTCATATTTCGGGAAAAACAATTATTTCTACATATCCATCTTCAAGCCCTTTCAAAATAATAGATACAGATGAATGGTGGAGTGACAGTTTTGATGCAAGTCACTACGGAAAAGATTTTGATTTTACCAAATCTTTCTTTGAGCAATTTCGGGAGCTCCAAAAAGAAGTTCCGAGATGGGCAAGAATGTACATAAATTGCGAAAATAGTGATTACACGAATAACAGCGCGGAAATAAAAGACAGCTATTTAACATTTTCGTCTTACGACAGCGAAAATTTATATTATTGTATGCGCGTCATGAAATGTAACACCTGCATTGATTGTCTCAATGTGAAAGAAAGTGAGTATTGTTCAGAGTGCGTGGAGTGTAAAAAATGCTACAACACGCATTATTCTCAGCTTTCTGATGGCTGTAGAGATTCCTATTTCCTCTATGATTGTCGTGGTTGCACAAACTGTTTCCTCTGTGCGCAAATAAGAAATAAGGAATACATGATCCTCAACAAACAATATTCAAAAGAGGATTACTCCAAAGAAAAAGAAAAATTCTTATACCAACTTTTCAACAACAAAAATGCTCTCAACAACAAATTTGAAAATTTCAAAAAACAACTGTTTCATAAAAATTTACGAGTAATAAACTCAGATAATTGCACAGGAGATTTTATCGGTGATTCCAAAAATATAATGAATGGATTTTATGTCACAGAATCGGAAGATTGTATAAATGTATACGATTGCTATCGGGACAAAAATTGTTATGACAATCTTGCGAATGAAAAATCAGAATTATGTCTTGAATGCGATACAGCATACGAACTCTACAATGTAAAGTTCTCTTCATATACAGTAACTGCTCGAGATGCTGTTTACTGTGACCAATGTGTGAACATTACAAACTGTTTTGGGTGTGTAGGGCTTCGAAAAGCGGAATTTATGATTCTCAACAAAAAATATTCAAAGGAAGATTACGAAACAATGCTCACAAAAATAAAAGAGCATATGGAAAAAACTGGTGAATGGGGTCGGCCTTTTCCAAGTACTCTTTCATCGTTTCCATACAATATTACTGCCGCACATGAATATTATCCCCTTTCGAAAGAACAGGCGATCGCAAAGGGATATTTATGGCATGATGAAGAGAAAAAACTCAAGCCAGATACTGTGTATGAGATCCCAAAAAATATTGAGGAAGTGGATGAATCTATTTGTAAGCAAATTCTCACCTGTGAAAATACAGGAAAGGGCTACAAAATAATTCCGCAAGAACTCAAATTTTATAAAACGTACAAACTTCCTATTCCACGAATATCACCAGATGAACGGTACAAGAAACTTCTTAGCCTTCAGCCTCCGAAAAAACTGATAAGTTCAACTTGTTCTTGTTGTGCGGAAAATATAAAAACGGTCTATCCGGAAAATAGTGGATATAAAGTCTTATGTGAGAAGTGCTATTTAGAGAAAGTGTATTGAGAAAAAAGATCCCCTATTTCGTCACCGTAAAAGTTTTTGTTCGTGAGGTGCCGTTCGTATTAATAACAGATACATCATATGTTCCGGGTTGTGTCATATAAGCCGGAGCCTGACAGGCTGGTCTGGTATTCCAGCATGCTAAATAATTCCCTCCGGGAACAGTAAAAGTGATGGTAGTGCCATCAGAAGAAATATTGCTATCAGGGCTGTTCTCCCTGCCCAAATCGCCAAATTTTACTTTATTGCCAGTCGGAGTGAATCCAGATCCGGTAATTGTGAATTTGGAGCCCACAGGACCGCTCGAAGGTGAAAGGGAAGAAATAGTAGGAGTCGTACTTGGTGGAGTAATGACACCAGTACTTCCTTTATACAATGCATTGAGTTTTGCTCTGGTTTTTTCCGCAACAATACCATTCCCCTTCTTGAGTCCCATTGGAGTAAGTATTTCTGATGTATATTTATTTTGAAATTTTATCACCGCTATTTTTGTTTTTATATCAAAAGAACCTGTCACTTTTCCTTTTGGGAAAACTCCTTCATTTATGAGAATTTGCTGAAGAGCTTTTACATCATCGCCTTTTGATCCGACTCTCAAATTTCTGGTGAATTTTAATGGAAGCATCTTATCTTTGTTTACTTGATTGGTATCTTTAGAAATTTTGTCCTTATCCTGAGAAGTCTGATCGGTATTCTTGGAAACTTTATCCTTATCTTTATCGTTGATAACTTGATCTGTATTTTTATCTTTTGAAACTTCAGCGTTAGAAGTTTTTGCAGACACTGGACTACTTTGTGCCGAAATATTCCCCGCGACATCGTAAGCGGCAACGGTATAACTATATGAAGTTGCTGGCGATAATCCAGTATCAGAATATGAAGGTGTGTTTGAAGAACCAATAGAAACGCCACCTCTCAATATCTTGTATCCTGCGATTTTTGTATTGTCGGTGGACGCATTCCAGGTAAGATTGATTTGTGATGAAGAAATTACTTTAGCCGAAAGATTGGTTGGTATACTTGGGGCTATTTTTTCGTCATCATTTGCAACCTTTATTGTCATTGTTGCTGAGGATGACCAAGCAGATGATTCATCTATCGAATCAACGGCTTTCACTTTTACTTTATATGTTCCACCTGTGGACCAAGAGTGTGACGCTGAAACTGAAGTCCCTGCAGCAACTGGAGTAATGAGCCCCGAAGAATTCTCGCTCGTTTCCCCATCACCCCAATCAAATATTGCCTTTACCTGGTTTCCATCTAGATCTGGAGAAAGTTTTGATGAGAATGTATATGCTGTTCCGACTGTTCCGGAATTTGACACCGAAGTTAGGGTTGAAGGAACTGGCGGAGGAGTATTCGTGACATTGGTATCTGGATTGGTGTCCGGAGACGGATGAATAGTCTCATCGCTATTTAAGGTTTTTGCACTTACGGAATTGCTTTGCAGCGAAAGATTTTGTGCTTCATCATAGGCGGCTACGGTGTAAACATACGTAGTGGATGATGGAAGAACCGTATAGTACTCGGGTGAAGATTGATTGTGATCATTGTAATAAGTGTTGACTGTGGTATCGATAAACTCACCATTTCTGAAAATCTTATAACCAACGACTCCAACATTGTCCGTAGGAGCGGTCCACGTAAGATTTATTTGAGTGGAAAGTACATCTGTTACCGTAAGTTCTGTTGGTGCGGTTGGAGCTTGTGTATCGGGTGGAGGTTCGGCTGGCGGAGTACTATTTGTACCAGCAAGCGTCGTTGCGCTAACAGAACTGCTTTGTGAAGACAAATTTCCTGCGATATCATAGGCGGCAACTGTATAACCGTAGGTCGTATTCGCGGAAACATAGGTGTCGGAGAAAGACGGAGAAGTTACATCTGTAAAATAGTCACCGTTTCTATAAACTTTGTATCCGATAACGCCAACGTTATCCGTGGAGGCATTCCAGGAAAGATCGATTTGAGATGAAGAGATGGCTGTGGCGGAAAGATTGGTAGGGTTGGAAGGTGCGGCAGTATCGGGAGGAGAATACGTCGTAAGACTCACCGGGTCCGATTTCGAGGAAATATTCCCTGCTGAATCGTAGGCGGCAAAAGTGTAGGTATAAGTTGTCGATGGTGAAAGACCAGTATCGGAATATGTGCCCCATGAGTGAAAGTCAAAGTCGGATGTCCGTCCTGATGCATTAGCCAAAAAGGAGTCATTTCGGTACACCTTGTATCCGGCGATGTAGGCATTGTCCGTGGAATTACCAAAGGTGAGATCTATTTGTGAGGTAGATTGAGCGCCGCCATAAAAAAATGTTGGCGCGGTAGGAGGAGTCGTATCGGGAGTTATAGTGACTGCTATGCTTGGTGACCAACTCGAGTTCCCTAAGCAAACATCCTGTACTTGGGCTCTAACGGAATATGTCCCAGGTCTTAACCAATTGGTATCAAATTCAGTAGTAGCCGTTCCACCGACAGGTACGGCGTATGGTCCACGTGAACCGTATGAGCCCGTACCATTGTCAAAAACCAAGTCCAAACGACACGGGTTTGGGCTTGAGTTATTCCGGGACATTGTTATTGAGAAACGATATGAACCTCCCACAACTCCTAAAGTCGGACCTGTTATAGACGGTGTTGGCGGCGGTGATTGAAGAACACTAGCCGTAAGAGGAGAAAGAGCAAAAATGTTTAAAGACACAATTGCTGCCAGTGCCAAAAATACAGAACATAACAGAATTTTTTTGTGCATATTGATTTTTATATTTATTATTATGTATATTATACTATTATTTCATAATATTATCAATGTTCTCCGCCGTAAAAGTCACGAATTTTATTATTTCTCAAAAAAGAAATGCCACCACTGTTCACGAATAGGCCTCGCTTTCAGAATTTCCATTTCCTTTTCTTCGTCAGAAAGACCGCTGAAATCAAGAGGTGGAGTTTCAGGAGTATTTTCTATGATAATGACTTTTTCTCCGGGATTTATTTTCCCAAGATTAGACTTGGCATATTTATCAAAAAACTCGTCCGTTCTTTGGAGATCATATCGCTCTGAAAGACTAGCGTTCTCTTCCTCAAGACGAGCAATATCTTTTCGAAATTCTTCATACAACTTCTCTTTTCTCTGAGACTTCCAAATCGCGCTTGAAAAAATAAACAAAAGATATATCGTCCCTATGATGAGGGCAATCAGCACAATCGACACCGTTACGTTTTGGGAAACATATGACTTTCTCATGCTCTTCACTATAGCGATTATTTTTTGAGAACGCGAACTTTATCAATCTTGTGTCCATTCATCTTTTCTATGACGAGTGTAGCCGATGCCATTTTAATGCTGTCCCCACGATAAGGAATTTTTTGCATTCGTTCAAGA
The DNA here is from genome assembly GCA_016220175.1 of Candidatus Peregrinibacteria bacterium. NCBI lineage: Bacteria > Candidatus Peregrinibacteriota > Candidatus Peregrinibacteria bacterium. Next base: position 4,814 of record JACRHZ010000016.1, on the reverse strand, counting down.
ATGAAGAGCGCTAATGGTTTTTCTTCATCATTTTCTCGGAGATCCACACCTATTTTCTCGAATAAATCTGCAAGACTGATGCCCCCCTTCACAACCCACACATTCTCCCGAATCTTCGTTCCCCATTTTTCTTCCACATCCTTTTCATCCACAATATCACCGAAAACTTCTTCGAGAAGATCTTCCATGGTCACGAGTCCCACAGTACCTCCGTGCTCATCGATTACAATCGCGATGTGTGTCCGATTTTGCTGAAAATCGCGGAAAGTGTCAGAAATTTTTTTCGTAGTTGGCGCAAAAAGCGGTTTCTTGAGATCTAAATTTTTAATGAGTTTTGTGTCTTCATATTCCTTCCATGCGTTCAGGGTTTGTTTGATAGTAATAACGCCAATAATATTATCAACACTTCCCTCAAATACCGGAATGCGAGTGTGAGAGTGTTCAATAAAAAAATCAACAGCTGTTCCGAGAGATGTTTCTGCATCAAGAACATCCATAGCTGTTCTTGGGGTCATTACTTCCTCTACGTTGGTGTCAGAAAATTCAAGAACATTTTCGATGAGTTGCCGCTCTTCATGCTCAATCGCTCCGCCTTCTGCACCAAGAGAAACCATTGCGAGGACTTCATCTTCCGTAATTTGATCGTAATTTTTACTGATGAGAAGAGCATCTGAAAATTTTTCCAAGATCCATACAATTGGAAAAAGAATTTTCACCAAAAAATAAATAAGAGGCGATACGAGAAGTGCAATGCGCGTGCTGTACATCTGCCCCATATTTTTGGGAAGAATTTCTCCAAAAAGAAGCAGAAGCACGGTAAGAATTCCCGTAACAATACCGACAACATGACTTCCAAATTTGTTTGTAGCCCAAATGGTCGTGAGAACAGGCAAAAGAATATTCACCACATTATTGCCGATAAGAATGGTGATAATCAGTTTTTTTGGGTGGTGCTTCAGCCATTCAAGAGCATGAGACCCCCATTTGTTCTTATTTCTAAGAGCCCGAACTTTTGCGCGACTCACGGAAAGCAGAGCTGCTTCCGAGCAAGAAAAAAATGAAGAAAGCAGGAGGAGAAGAAGGAGAAAAAGAAGGAATATTCCCGACGAAGATTCGTCCACAAAAAATGAGATAAAAGGAAAATCTATTGCTCAGGAAACTGTATCATCCCCTTCACGAAAAGTCGAGAATTCCTCTCTCAGTATTTTTTATTATCTGATCGCCTCACTTCATGAGTTGACTCTTTTCCTTGCCTTCCCTCATACTTGAGATGATTTTTTGTTCACTTTTTTCATGAATTTCCTTTATCCGATTCTCGCCGCAATTCTTCAATCAGGTTCTTTTACATTAGATAAAGTTGTTCTTTCTCTAAAACACATTACGTTCCAAACATACACCGGAATTAGTTTTCCTTTGAGTTTTGCAATTACTTTCATTATTTTTCTTATTTTTGAACCACCTCTTTTTTCTCAAGAGCTTTTTGCAGGAAACCTGTTTTTTCTGATTACTCTTTCGGTGATTATAAAAATCATTACCAACCTTATTTTTTATCGAGCACTTCATGATGATCATCTCGCAGAAATTCAAACTCTTGAACTTCTTCCAAGATTTTCTGTTTTACTTGGTTCGAGTATTTTCTTTGCCGATGAAAGAAATTACTTTATTGTTTTCCCAAGTTTTATCGCTACGTTTGCGGTCATTTGGTCGCATTTTAAGCACCATCATTTTCATATTGCAAAACATACCGCTCCATTCCTCATTTGGTCTGTGATTTCAGCGCCAATTGACGCAGCTATTCTCAAAACTCTACTCATGACTTGGAATCCTATTTCTCTTGAACTCATCCGGAGCGCCATGATGGCCCTTGTCCTTTTCCCTCTTTTTTCAAAACACACAGAGAATATCTCAGGAAAAGCAATGCTCCTTTTTATTCTCACGAACACTCTTTCTTGCGTTGCCTGGATACTTTTCTATACGAGTTACCAACATTCCGGAATCATCTACACACTTCTCCTCTTTTCAATTCAACCGCTTCTTGTCTATTTTGCCGCAGTGATATTCCTCAAGGATAAACTTGAATTCAAAAAAACAGTTGCTTTTTTTGTGGTGCTCGTCTCGATTATAATCGCACAAGTTGCTGGATGAACGGAATTCGTTTGTAGGCGCTGAACAAAGTCAAGCGGCATATTTGTGCCATTTGTGAATAATAGGGCGACAATAGGAATTGTCGCTTTCAGATTTACTGATTACGACTCATGAATTATTTCCTGGAACACATTTTTGAGTCTTTGCTCTAACCCTGTCATTTGGAAAATATCCTCATAACTTAATGTCAAAAGTTCAGGATCTCTTTCGGAAACAGGAACAAAATCCTTATACATTTCTGGAAATATGGGATCCATCATTTCTCTTACAGTGAGCTCAGAAGCAATGTTTTTATAATCTTTAAATGAAAGCTTGTCTTTTTTAAGATACAGATCAATGCCAGTTGCGGGAGTAAGTTCTCCGCGTGAATTTTCGAGATACGCAAGGACAATTCCCATGCCACAAAATTCTTTTGCCTGGATTTTGTTTAAATTTTGAGCTTCCTCTTCTTCTCCCAAATCGATAAGTATATTCTGCAAAACGTCTCGCATTCTCGCCAAATTATTTACTTGACAATATCCTCCAAGACATTTGAGTCCAAAATATAAAGAGAGAGTCATGTATACGAGCATCGCGCTTGGAAAAATAGTTTTTGCAGTAAGTGCCGCTGTCACCGATGGAACATCCAAAGGAATCGAAAAAGAATCGTCTTCAGCGACAAGGGTATTCCGTTTGGGAAGCATTCTCAGCCGATATCCCTTTTCATTTCTTCCCCAAAACATGTATGTTCCTGAGTCCCTTTCTGTTGAAAAAGCTCCTGGAATAGCATCAAAATATTGAAGAATAAGAGCTCTCACTTTCTCATCAAAAATTGCACGAAATAACAGAGAATCAGGAGAAGAAAAAATTACACTCCGAAGGAGATCTCTCACTACTGTTTCTGCATCTAAATAAATGAGATCATGAGGTTTTTCAGGACCATTTCCAAAAAGTTTCGGCCAAAGATGAAAGTTTATTTTTGTAATCTGTGTTGTAAATCCAGGAGAAGAGAGAATATCTTCGGTATCAAGTTCTGCATTAATAAAAAGGGCTACTTCTTCAGCCCTTTTTTGAGAAATGAGACCATCTTTTCGTTTTTCTAAAAGTAAACTTTTCGCTTTTTCTAAGTCCTTTTTCGTGTACGGATCAGAACCATATACTGTTCTCATTTTTATCCTGTCGGGAAGAAGCGGAATCCTGATGAGCTCTCCTTCCCCGCTTTCTCCACCGTGGAACATAATTCCTCTTGGATATCCAAAAGAATTGTTCTGAGAAACACTCGCAAAAGATAAAACGAGAGAATATGGAAGATGGAGTCCCGGATCATTCCTATACGGCAGCGCTGTAATAATATCAGCATTTATCCAAGAGGGATGATCACAAATGGCATGATGATCTGATGTTGAAACAAGTGGTTTTATTTCGAGCTGTTTATCAACATTCTCCACAACATCTTCAGGGAGTCTCTTTTTAAGACCTTCTTTGATGACTTTTCTACAAACAGCTCTTCTTTTTTCAAGAACATCGTTCGTTTTTATCTCCAAAAAATGATCCGCGTATCCCGCAATACTTTTCCCCCCATATTTCTCCATAATTCTTTGAAACCCTGGTCTTCTTTCGAAAACCACATTCTTCAGCTTTTCGAATAAGTGAAGAGGTGTGAGAGAATCTTTTTTCTGAGTGAACCCTAATGTTTGAAAAACCATGTGGGGGGAATAATTTTTTAATCATTCGGGTGTTCATTTTATATATTTCCCCACAAAAGTCAATTGACTTGTAAAGGAATCAAGAAGAGTAGGAAGTAGGAATAGAAAGATTCATTTCGTGCCGATTTCTTACCTTATTCCTGATCCCTAATTCCTTATTCCTGCTTGCTGCTGGCTATTTCGATATATTTGGTTCTGCACCGTATTCTGGAAGTATATCTCTCAAGAGAAACTTTTTTCGTTCGAGGAAGAGCGTTCGAAATACCTGTTCAGCTGAAATTTGAGGGACTCGCATTAAATGCTTTGGAAGGAGAAGTGACTCATGAAAAAATCCTCCATAAGTTCCGGAAAAATTCTCGATATTTTGTACCGGGAATTTTTCAAATTTTTCAGGATTTTCTCGATCGAATCGGAAAAATGCCATTTTTCCTGCAGAAAGAAAAAGATAATCAGCATGCGGAAATTCAGCTTTCAGGAATGCCCCTGAAGGGACCTGAAAAACCTGTAAACTTTTCTGCTGAGATTTCCAAACGCTCATCGTCACGGCAATATTTCTTACCGCAGTAAATGGTCCGGGACCAAAAACAAAAAATACTTCCTCAATGTCGGTCATTTGAAGAGAATGTTTTTCAAGAATTGAGGCAATAAGCGATAGTAAATTCACATGGAGAGAAGAAGCATCCCAGACAATTTCTTCTTTTTTCTTTTCTGTTCGATCAAAAAGAAGAAGAGTTCCCGTGCCAAAAAGACTTTGTATGCAGAGAAACATGGGGGAAATTTTGAATTCTGAATTAATTTAAGAACTTAAAAAATTGAGAAATTTAATTCAAAATTCATAATTCATAATGGCTTTGTTGCACAAATAAATTGTACGGGAATAGGAGTATGTCTAAGATGAGGAGGAACAATAACCTCTTTCAAAATGAAAAAGAAATCCTCACTTAGACAGAGATATCGTATCGCAAATTGGAAAGAGTACAATAG
>JACRHZ010000015.1 GCA_016220175.1 Candidatus Peregrinibacteria bacterium | reverse complement strand
TGTCGAAAAATATCCGCAGTTAGCAGATGTATTTTTAGATTTTGGAGTTCATTGTGTCGGATGTTACGTCTCTTCGTATGAAACCATTGAGCAGGGGATTCTCGGTCATGGATTTTCGGAAGAAGAACTCGATGAATTTTTGAAGGAAATCAATACTATTATCCGCGATCCAAGTTTCTCATTATCTTGATAAAAAGAGATTTTATGTGTACCCATCTTTCGACTCTGTTTATGAATAAAGTTTTTAAAATTTTCTTTTTCTCTTTTATGAAACGAATATTTTTGCCATTTTTGACGATACTTGTTTCTTTTAGTGTTGTGGCATCCGCCTCGGCAGACTTTTCAGATTCTCATGGTATATCGGCATCAAAAGCCATCAATTATCTTCAAGAATCAGGAGTTGTTGTCGGATACACGGATGGAACGTATAAGCCGGACCAACTCATTAATCGCGATGAATTTTTAAAAATTACGCTCAAAGCTGCTGATATTCTCGATGAAAAATGTACGAACAGCGAAAAGAAATTTTCGGATGTTAAGGGAAATGACTGGTCTGCTGCGGTTGTGTGCAGCGCCGTGAAACAAGGAATTATCGACGGATATCCGGATGGGAGTTTTCGTCCTCAAACTCCGATAAATTATGCAGAAGCTTCGAAAATTATTTCAAAAATTGAAAAGTTACAAGTTCCAGAAAATGCCGGAAAGGAATGGTTTTCTGGATATATATCAGTACTTCATCGCGAAAGAGTTGCTCCTCAAGGAATGAAAAATGGATGGGAGAATCTGAAAAGAAGCGGAATTGCAGAAATTATGTGGGGACTCAAAACCGGATTTGAAGTTGATAATCCAGCATTAGGAGATCTTCCGCAAATTGAATCTTGTGAAGATCTTTCCGCGCAAATCGAAAAATATCAAAAACGAGGAAGTTTTGGAAGTGGCGTCGGATATCTTGGTCCTCCAATACGAGTTCTCGATGAAGGAGTGCAGGGGCCTCCTGTTCAGACAAATTCGGCACCGGCACCTGCGGCAGATTTTTCTGAGAAGGCGAGTGAGGCTGGAGGAGCTGCTGATGCACTTAAAGCTGAATCGGGAAATGATTATTCGACCACGAATCTTCAAGAATTTGGAGTCGATGAGGCAGATATTATAAAAAATGATGGAACTCATATTTTCCTCGTGAAAGGGAATGCAGTTCGTATCATTCAGGCATATCCTCCGGAAAATATGAAAGAAGTTGCCTCTTTGAAACTGCAAGATACCGAAGGATTTTCTCCTCAAGAAATGTATCTTGATGCCAATATTCTCACCATTATTGGATATGGATATTCTGGAGATGTTGGCATTTTAGATCAGAATACGACTGACTCAAAAATGATGATCGCGCCAGATTTTTATCCGAGACAAAGTGTTGTCAAAATTATCTCTTTTGATGTTTCTGACAGGTCGAGTCCAAAGCAAATCCGTTCCGTTGATATAGAAGGTTCGTATCTCAGTTCTCGAAAAATTGAGGATGTCGTGTATGCAGTAGTCAATAAATATGAAAATTATTGGGGAAGACAGATTCCGGTTTTAGAGACTGTATCTGGATCAGCAGTTTCCGAATCCACATCAAATACATCAGAAACAACTCTTCCTTCATTTAAAGACAGCGCGTTCCCTGATGAGAAAGTCGTTTCCGGGTGTAAGGGAATTTATTATTTCCCGAACTTTGAAACACCAAATTATCTCATTCTTGCTGCGATAGATACGAAAGATACGTCTCACGAAGTCTCAAGATCAGTTATTTTAGGCTCAGGAGATCAAGTCTATGGTTCAGAGAAGAATCTCTATGTAACGCGTCAACAGTACAATGAAATTTATCTCGGTGGTATCATCGCTCCTCGTTGGTCAAATGCAGAAACTACAGAGATTTATGAATTTGGTCTTGATGGGAACAAGATTGATTTTCTCGCGAAGGGAACGTCTGAAGGTCGTGTGCTCAACCAGTTTTCTATGAGTGAATATAATGACTATTTCCGCATTGCGACTCAAAAAGGATCGAGTTGGGGAAATGAGAAATCTTCGAGCAGTGTCTTTATTTACGATAAAAATTTGAAACAAGTCGGAAAAATAGAAGATATTGCTCCCGGAGAAGATTTGAAATCTGTTCGATTCGTTCAGGATCGAGGATATTTGATCACCTTCAAGCATCTTGATCCGCTCTTTGTGATTGATATGAATCCATCTGATCCAAAAATCGTCGGAAAACTTAAAATTCCTGGATGGTCTGATTATCTCGAACCATACGATGAAAATCATCTTATCGGCTTCGGGCAAGAAGTAGATCCTGCTTCTGAGAAAAAAGAAGTGCTGACTCCCAGTGATCTTCTCGGAATGAAACTTTCACTGTTTGATGTTACTGATGTGAGTAATCCACTGGAAACGCAAAAAGTAGTTATTGGTTCGAGAGGAACCACAAGTGAGGTGCTTACAAATCACAAGGCGCTGCTCTTCGATAAAGAAAAAGGGATTCTTGGTTTTCCAATAACTGTGACCGAAGCGATTCCTGGAAAGATTTTAAGTGAATATGGCAGCACAAAAACCGTTTTTGTTGGAGCATATGTGTACAATATTGATTTGAAAAATGGCTTCACGCTGCGTGGAAAAGCATCGCATTATGATGATGACAGCTGGTTTGCAAAGGCAGGGGAATATTTCTACGGCGATCCAGACTATAACATTCAGCGCATTATCTACATTGCACAGAATTTCTACACTATTTCTCAGAATATTCTGAAAGCATACACATGGGAGAATCTTACGGAAGTGAAATCTCTTGTTCTCGATACAAAAAAGTGTGCTGAAATTTATATGGAGGCCGAATGTGCCGCATTTCCTCAGTGCCAAACAGTATGGCAAACGAGTTCCATTTGTCGTGACACCACGGCAGGAAAGGTATGCGATGAAGAGCGAAAAGATTTCTTAAGCTGTGAGGATCGGTGAAATGTATCATGAAAGCGACACGGCGCCGTGTCGCTTTCCGATGAATGACATTGGTGCTCCCTCAAAACACCTTTTGAATCACTTCCCCAATCGTTTTTCCAGAAATGATTTCCAATTTTGTTGTTTTCGTAGAGACGCGATTCATCGCGTCTCTCCCAACGACCGCTGATGCAAATCCCAATTTTTCTGCCTCATTTAATCGTTTTTCTAAATGAGAAATTGCACGAATTTCTCCAGAAAGTCCAAGTTCTCCAAGCGCGATCATTTTTGTTGGAATTGCTTTTTTGAGTTTTGAAGAGGCGAGTGCAAGCGCGAGAGGCAGATCGAGAGCTGGCTCCCGAACTTTAAATCCTCCAACAACATTCCCGAAAACGTCAGAAGTGTCGAGTTTAATATCCGCATGACGCTGGAGAATCGCGAGGATCAAATTTAAACGATTGAGATCAATTCCGGTGGCAGTTCGCTTTGGATATCCAAAATTCGTCGCGCTCGTCAGCGCTTGCACTTCGATGAGAAATGGACGAGTGCCTTCTATCGTCGGAAAAATAATCGATCCAACCGCATTCTCAAGTCTGCCAGAAAGAAGCGCCTCGCTCGGATTTGCGACTTCCATGAGCCCTTCTTCTCGCATTTCAAAAATTCCCACTTCAAAAACAGATCCAAAGCGATTTTTTGTTGATCGTAAAAGTCTGAACTGATGAAATTGATCACCCTCGAGATAGAGAACAGTATCGACGAGATGCGCAAGAACTTGTGGTCCTGCCATATCTCCGCTTTTTGTCACATGACCTATGAGCACCGTTGGAATTTTTGCCTGTTTAATAAAGTGCATAATTCGTTCTGTCACGGTTCGGATTTGTGAAATAGATCCGGGAGCGGATGGAACTTCACCGCTCGCAATGGTTTGCACCGAATCGAGGATCAAAAATTTTGGACTTTCAGCTTCTACCGTCGCGAGAATATTTTCTAAAAGAAATTCCGACAGGAGAAAAACATTTTCGGGAACATTCCCGAGTCTTTGTGCACGAGCCGAAATTTGCGGAACGGATTCTTCCGCAGAAATAATCATAATTTTTTCATTCGGATATTTTCTCGCAATTTGAAGCGCCCACTGAAGCGTCAAAGTCGATTTTCCAATTCCGGGATCACCAGTTAAAAGAACGAGAGAATCGGGCATCATTCCACCTCCGAGAACGCGATCGAGCTCATGAATTCCGCTAAAAATCCGTTCATTCCCAAAAAGTGTTCCCTTTTCAATTCTTTGAAGTGATTTTGCTCTTCCACTTATTGAAATTTTCCTTCCCGGAAGTGGAGTGGATTTCTGAACTTCCTGCAAAGTACTCCAACTTTCACAATTTGGGCATTTCCCTGCCCATTTTGGGGTTTCGTAGGCGCATTCGGTACAGCGGAAGAGGGTGAGGGATTTGGGCATGGAAATTTGAAAGAAGCAATGAATAACGTTTTTATTGTCTCTTTTTTTAAAAGAGCTTGCAAATTGAGAAGAAACTGATAAAATCCGACCTTACTTTCTTTTAAACTTTATTTATGAAAAATAGAAATATTGAAACTATTCCAGCAGATGCCTCTTCTAATAAAGAGACCGATGAAATGCAAAATGAATTTTCAGATTCTGGAATAACTCGGAGAAATTGGCTGTTAGGACTAGCAGCAACAACTGGAGCGTTGTTGACTGGAATAACACTAAGTAGTTGTGAGAAAGAGAAAGCGGCATGCGATAAATCTGTGACTCTTGAAGAAGGAAAACCGTTAGAAGGAGAAGTGAGTGCACCTGGTACGACTGATCCAATTAAAATTCGGGTTCGTATACCAGAGTCAAGAGTTGTTGAAGCGAGTGTTGAACCGATGGGAGAAAAAGGAGCTGTCTGTCTTGAAATAAACGCTAATTTTCCTAATCAAGAACCATATGCATATGGATTAAGTGACGAAACACCTAAAGATTTGAAAGGGAAAGGGAAAAAATTTAATATTTTCATTCAGAAGACTCCAGGCGGAATGTACACATTGGAATTGTGGATAAATAGAGGTTTCCATGAATCGGATCCCACAGGGGATACAGCATTTAATGCAAGGTATAGAATTACATTACTACCAATAGGGCAACAAGAATAAAAAAAATATTACCCTCAGCGGGATCCGCCTTTTTAGCCAGGTCCCTTATGTTTTCTGAAGAAAATATTACTCGAAATTCATTTCATCAGAGTAATTCAGCGACGTATATTTCCAGTTTTCAGGAAGTCCATGTTTCACAAAATTGTATATCGTATATTCCACATGATTTTCAAAATCTTCATCACCCCGAATTACGTGATCGTGGAATGATTTTTGCCATTGGAAATTGGGGAATGAATGATGATGTCCGTTTTTTTGGAGGAATGCGGTTTGGAATATGGAAATTTTTGTATCCATTTGAAGGCGACACGACGCCGTGTCGCTTTCCCGCATGTTATTATCACCATGAAGGCGCGACGGCGCCATCGCGCCTTCCGGTGGTTGATATTTTATGATTTTATTGATGTCCCTCGAAACATTTTCCTTGAAAAATTTCATCACCTTCGAAATATTCCATTTCTCATTCGGTTGAATCATCCAATGAAAATGCTCATAATTTAAACAAAATGCATACAAATCAAAACAAAATTTTAATTTGCAGAGTTTGAGTTCTTCAATCCACAATTCACAAAAAATTTCTTCTTGAAAATATGGAAATTTTTCGTATGTATTTGAGGTGATGAAATACACGTTTCTCTCTTCATAAAAACGTTTTTGGGAATTTCGATGCCGATGGAATGGATTTCGATGATGCACATCGGAATCATTCCATTTGAATGCGAAACATCAAAAAACCATGAAGGCGACACGGCGTCGTGTCGCCTTCCAGAAAACAAAAACATGAAATATTTTGTGTTGTCGACCTCCGTCAACACATTCGGGATGCATCGTTATTCTTCACCGAAATCATCCGCCCGCTATTCCTCCCAATTTTCTTCCCCTCCTTCTTCCTCTGAGGGAATTATTTCTAAGGTCACATTATTATCTTCATCGATATCCATTACTTCGAGTTCTCCTCCACATTCTTCACAATTAATTATTTCTCCGATTTGTACATCATCAGCGAGAGCGATGACAGTTCCGCATTCAGTACAGTTTGATTGAAATGTTGACATGGGAAGAGAAAAACAGGACAAAAAACCCGCAGGCAGAAAAGTGTTCCCATCATAGTAAGCTTCTGAAAAAAGTCAAACAGTTTTTTAGGCTGCGGAAAGCGTACGCATTCTCAAGAGAAAAATCATTTACTGGAGTTCTTTCCATCTTTTTTCATAGAGAAGAACGCTCGAAACAAATGTGGCGTGACTCCATGTGAGAGGTGCTACTGAAAGAGGTTTTCCGGTATATGGATGCACTTGCTCTGGAAGTATTCCCGATGTACTCGCCATTTTCATCGCCCAAAAAAGTGCTTCCAGTGTTTTCTCCAGGTCTTTTCTACTTTTTGCTCTCATCATCCGGTAATCAGCTTCCCAAAGCGTGGTGATGATCCATGGATTTCCCGGGACTTCATTCCAGCTCACATGCTCAAAGTCGAAATGGTACGCATCTCCCGTATATCGCGCAATTCCTCCAATTTCAGAATGAACTCGAAGATGATCTGAAATCGCCTGCATGGTATTGTCTACGCGTGGATCATCCACGGGGAGTACGCCCATTTTCCAGATAAATGATAAACTCGCATCAATAGTGGAGTCTTCCTCAGTGATTTTTCCATCTCGCACCATGACTCTTTTGTAAAATCTCTGATCCTTTTCTGAATACAAATATGTGCAAATTGCCTTTTTAATGCGTTCCGCATATTCATCAAATCTTTTTGCATCAGAGTAATGCCCTGTTTCTTCCGCAAGCTCTGTTGCAGCCTTGAGTCCTGCGTATGTGCAGGAAGTCGTGTAGGTGAACACAGCACGATGCTCTTCCCAGGGATCGTATGACGGAAGAGGAAGCCCCGTTTTTTCCTCCACGAATTTTGTCAAAAACTTCCCAATTTTGAGAACAATACCGTCATACAATTTTTGTACGACTTCAATATTTTCAAAATTTTCATGATATTTTTGGAGAGCAAGAAGGATAAGAGCGGATTCATCTTCCTGAATGGGAAGTTGAATTTCGCCATTTTTGATTTTTGCATGCCATGAAGAGCCAACAGATCCATCGGGGTTATATTTGTGAAGAACATATCCATCTTTAGTAATAAGTTTTTCGCAGAAAAAGAGAAAATCGCGGACAATGGCTTCATATCCGGTATCGCTGAGCGCCATTGCGACAAGAGAACCATCTCTTGGCCACATATAGGTGTACGTATCTTTGTTGAATTTTATGATATCAGAATCATTCGCAGCAACAATCGCACCCGCTTTATCGGTTTGTGTTCGAATAATGAGGAGACTTCTTTTAAAAAATCGAGTAATTTCAGGAGGAATTCCCTCAAATTTAAACTCTTTTTTCCCGACCCACTTTTTCCAAAAATCTCGAGTATGTTCAAAAATAATTTTTGGAGAAAGCTCCAAAATACGATCAAGTCCGGAGTATATTTCCTCATATTTTTTCCCGGCAATAATCCATTGGTATAATACTTTCTGTTCGCCTGGTGCGAATTTTTCGGAAAAACGGATGGCAGAATCTACTGATCCCTGTTCAATCGCGTTTCCCTCGAGAGTTCCGTCTTCGGCATCTCGGAATGTTCCTTCTTTCCCCATATATTCACTCTTCCCAACACTGTATTCATCGAGTCCGCTCCCGTGTTCCCATCTTCCACTGATGAGAAAATAGCGATGCTTTCGATAATGGAGAATAGCATTGAGTGCCGGTTCGTATTGAGCCGTGTCCTGCATTTTGTCGCCGTAGAGATGGAGATCATGTGCAAAAAACACTCGAATTTCTCTTTCTCTCTCGGAGTTATTCGTAATGTTCAACTTTCGAAAAAAGATATTGGATGTGGTATAGACGAAATCTTCAAAGAGTACAGAAATATGTAAATTTTTATTCACCGCTGTCGATTTTCCAACAAGAGAATCTTCCTCATAATCTATGTGAATTTCCCAGCTTCCATCATTCAGCCATGAAAACCGTCCGTCAATAAAAAATCCAACGCGATGAAAATGATTATATGTCGTGTGATCTTCCATTCCTACATAGGGATAGTAAAAATCCCTGAGTTGAAGATATTCATCAAAAGTAGCAAGCATGTGGCCGTTTCCAAGAACAAGAGAGCGAGGCAAGGGGAAAGTTAAAAGTACAAAACACAAAGTATAAAGAAAATTTTTCTATTTTGTATTTTGTACTTTTCGCTTTGCGCTTAGAGTAATTTCAACAAACTGTTCTTTCATCATTCGAAGCGTATTCATGAAATGGATATACGCTTCATACGGAGATTCAAATGCGGAAAAATATTTATGCACATCGCCATCATTCCAATATTTCGTAGACATGTAATAGAGGTGATCGGAGGTTTGCATTTTTCGAAAATCGTGCAAAAGTTTTTGGACTTCTTTTTTCCGAGATTTTTTGTGGGGATGAAAAAGTTTTTCACATTCAGAAAGTGCTTCGAGTGCGGATTTTTGAATATCATTTTCAAGCCATGCGGAAAGATTCCGTTCGGTATCTGCCCAAGAAAGATAGTGCGGGACATCATACGTTCCGCGGATAGGAAGATGTTTTATCGCTTCGGAAGGCGTGTGAAATCCGATGTTTCTTTTCAAAAGTTCTTCGGGAAGATGCCGAAAAATTTCAAATATTCCCGTATCTTCCCATTGATGTTCTCCAATAGTTTCATAGTCCATGAAGAGATTGATCGTTTCGCCATAAATTTGATCGATCCAAGTCGCAAATTTTGGTGCATTCAGCGGATATTCTGACCAATTTCGATCGCTAAACCGAAAAGCGAGATCATCCGAGAGTTTGTAATTTTTCAGAAGAAGCGGCAGCACTTTCTCCGATTTTTTCGAAAGAGAAAAAGTTTGTGCAATTTTCGTATCTTCTGGATGAATTGGAACTGGATATGCGCCGAGAATTTCATGAGGATTTTGTCCTCTGAGGAAATGATCCCATCCCTCGACAAGCATTCCCTTAAATCCCATTTGGCGGATAAATTCTCCGATTTCGTTATTGTAAATAAATTCCGTATTTCGAAAGACTTTTGGAGTGTATCCAAAAAGTTGTTTGATTTTCTTCATGTGAAGTTTGATTTGCTCTGCAAATTCTTCTTTGGAATAGAGAAACGAAAGCGAATGAAAATATGTTTCTGCAAAAAATTCCACCTGACCCGTTTCAGCTAATTTTCGAAACAAGTCGAGAATTTCTTTTCCGAGTTCTTGATATTCTTCACACTGTTCAAGGAAAACTCCAGAAATTGAGTATGACACTCGGAATTCTGGATATTTTTTCACAAGCTCCAAAAAAAGTTTCGTCGCAGGAATGTAACATTTTCTCGCTACTTTTTCGAAAATATCCCGATTGCGATACTTCTCCGGACCCGCAAAATGGTCAACTTCTCCTCGTTTTTTAAAAAATGAACATTCTGCCAGTCGATATGGCTGATGAACTTGAAAGTAAAGACAAACGCGTTTATTGGGAGAATTTTTCATGAAGAATCAAGACAATTACGAATTCCAAATTACGAATGGAAGAAAAAGATCAGGAGAAAGATTGAGGAGTTATAATTTAGAAATTAATTTAAAATTCAAAATTTAAAATTCAAAATTTTTTCCTCAAATGCATCTTTACATGACAAAAGAATGATACATCTGAATTATCTTTTTCACCTGCTCTTTCCAGGAAAGTCTTGCAACCTCCTGTCCAGATTTTTCGGAAAGCATTTTTGAAAGTGGAGAATATTCGAGAACTGCGAGAATATGGTTTGCCATTTTTTCTATGTCCCAAAAATCTGCGCAAAGAGAATGAGAAATTACCTCTTTTGCTCCAGATTGATGTGAAAGAATCACCGGAATCCCTCTCTGAGCCGCTTCCACGGCAGAAAGTCCGAACGGTTCTGAAACGGATGGCATCACATACACATCCGCTGAAGCAAAGGCATATTCTCGATCTTCCTCTCCAAGAAATCCGAGACAGAAGACATTCTCCTGTAGCCCTTTCTGGAGAATTTCATTGAGGATTTTTCCCATCATATCGCCAGTTCCGCCAATGATAAACTCTACATCTTTTCGATATGACAACACTTTTTCTGCAATTTTCACAAACCAATCCGGTCCTTTCTGGAGAGTAAGCCTACCGAGAAAGAGCACGGTTTTCTTTTCGCGATGGAGAATACGATCTCTTGAGGTTTGAATTTCTTCCCTGCCATTGTGAACAACTTCGATTTTTTCCCCGGGAATTCCGTAATGTGCCATGAGAATTCCTTTGGTGTAGTTGCTCACCGCAATGATTTTCTCAGCATCTTCGAGACTTTCTCGTTCCATGTCATAAATAGCTTGATTCGGATGATTTCCCGTTCGATCAAATTCTGTTGCATGAACATGTGCAATAAAAGGAATTCCGAGTCGTTTTTTGATTCTTCGAGCAGCATGAAATGTAATCCAATCGTGTGCATGGATGATATCAAAATGTTTGCCTTCAACAAATTTTTCCATTTCCTGAGCATATCTTTCGATCTCCGCAAAAAGGCTTGCTCCGTACATATGAAATCCAGAAGAAACTCCGGCATCTTCAAAAACGGTGGCGTATTCGTCCTCAGAAATATACGGGGACTTTATTGCGGTGGGAACGGAATACCACGTAAATGATTCAAGTTTTCCAGAAACAAGTTCAAAGGGAAGATTCCCGAGATCATTTTTTCGAACTTTATCAAAAACGAAGTAGGGGATTGCAAAAGTAACATTTATGCCATGAGATGCAATCGCTTCTGCGATCGATTTGGAAGCGACTCCAAGACCCCCTGAATAGAACGGAGGGAATTCCCAACCAAGCATTAAAATTCTCATGTGCAAACGGTTATTTGTATGAATATTTGTTTTTCTTTATTAACCATCGTTTTATTATATCAAAAAAATCGCTCAAAAACAACAAAATCCTCGCTTTTTCTCAGTGTTTTTTCGATTTTTTCGATGAGGAGAGTATACTAACGCCAGAATATTACTTTTTGGTGTATGAATACGGCATTTCTCGGGATTGACGTGGGAGGAACCAAAATATTTGGAGTACGATATACCTCTGAATGGAAAATAGATGCAAAAAAACAGCTTCCTACAGAGCCAGAAAATGGAAAAGATGCTGTTTTAGAGAAAACTACAGAGGTCATATCTTCTCTCATGACGCCTGAAGTAAAGGCGATTGGGATCGCATGGGCAGGTTTTGTGAATTTTGCAGAAGGGATTGTTGTGTACGCGCCAAATATTCGCGATTTTTATAATGTTCCTCTCACCAAGATCCTTCATGATGAGTTTCACGTTCCCGTAGTAATTGAAAATGACGGACGCCTTTTTGCCTTTGCAGAGGCTCGAAATGGATCTGGAAAGGGAATGGATCATATTCTTGGAATTACGTTTGGGACAGGAGTTGGAAGTGGAATTATCATTCATGGCGAAATGTATCGAGGATATAACGGATTTGCAGGAGAAATTGGACACACTCACTGGGGAAGTCAGAAAGAAAAAATTGAAAATCATTTTTCCGGATCGGGAATGAAAAGGCCATTTCGAGAAAGGAATGTGAGTGATATTCTTGAAGAGCATTTTGCAGAATGGGACAAAAAAGAAGGGATCGGATATGACGTCTATGAAGCTCTCCTCGAAGATCTTTCACTTTGGCTTCGCGGGCTTATTCTCACGTTCAATCCGCAAAGAATTATCTTGGGAGGAGGAATTGGAAGAGATATTCTCTCTCATTTTTCATTTATTCTTCAGGAAAAGGTAAAGAAATCACTTTCGGATTTCCCCGTTTCAATTACGGTTGATATTGTGTGTTCCGAAATGGAAAATAGCGGAGCTCTTGGTGCGGCGATATTCGCAAAGGAAATGGGCGAGAAATTTTAAATGTTAGGAAGGCGACACGGTGCCGTGTCGCCTTCCGTGAATCCATTTCTGCTATGAGCCAAAAAAAAACACTTCCAAAATCGTTTCTCGAAAAAATGAAAGATCTCATTCCAAAGCGAGAATTTTCTGATTTTGAAAATGCATGTCTTCGTCCACTTCGAAAAAGCATTCGCGTAAATACGCTCAAAATTTCAGTTCCTGATTTTCTGAAACGAGCCAAGAAAAAAAACTGGACTCTCGAATGTGTTCCTTGGTGCAAAGAAGGATTTTGGATTGATCGTCCGGAAGATGAGAAAAAATCGGTTCCACTTGGAAAAACTGGAGATCATGCGCTCGGGCTTTTTTATATCCAAGAAGCGAGTTCGATGCTGCCTCCAGAAGCACTTTTTTCTCATACTGACAACTTACAACTGACAACTGACAACTTTTTCGTTCTCGATATGGCAGCGGCTCCGGGATCAAAAACGACGCAAATTTCTGCAAAGATGGGAAATAGAAATCTCGTGATAGCAAATGAATTTTCGGCGAGTCGAATGAAGGCACTGTTTTCGAATCTGGAAAGATGCGGCGTTCAGAATTCTGCCCTTCTCCATTACGATGGAGAAAAATTTGGAGAGCTTCTTCCTGAGCGTTTTGATGCAATTTTGCTCGACGCGCCGTGTACGGGCGAAGGCACAATTCGAAAAGATTCGGATGCGCTCAAAAATTGGAACGAGCGAAAAATTGGCATTGCCAAAGGAGTTCAAAAAAAATTGATTCTTTCGGCATTTGAAGCACTGAAAGTTGGAGGAACGCTCGTGTATTCGACGTGCACGCTCAATCGCGAGGAAAATGAAGGAGTATGTTATTTTTTGAAAGAAAAATTTCCGGATGCGGTGGAATTTATTTCTCTGCAAAATTTGTTTCCTGAAGCAAAAAAATCCATTACAAAAGAAGGATTTTTGCGAATTTTGCCACATATCTTTGATACGGAAGGATTTTTTGTGACGAAAATTCGGAAAATAAAATCCGTAGGGACGACCCTTGTGGTCGCCCGAAATAAAAGGGCAGGTGCAAGACCCGCCCCTACAAAAATTGGAAATTTTCCGTTTCATCCAATATCGAATAAAAACTTTGATCTTGTACAAAAATATTATTCAAATAATTATGAGTGGAAAATTCCATTCGAAAAATCTCGACTTTACGAGAGGAATCGTGAAATATGGCTTTTCCCCAGTGGAATTCAAAACTTCATTGGAAAAATTCGATTTGATCGAATCGGAATAAAAATGTGTGAAATTCATGAAAAGGGGATTCGCTTAACGCATGAAATGGCGATGGTGTTTGGAGCAGAATTTTCTGGAAATGTCGTGGAATTGTCGGCTGAAGAAGCATCTGAATATTATGCAGGAAAAAATATTCTGGTAGAGACAAGGCATTGCCTTGTCTCTACGGAATCATCCGAAATTCTGCTTCGATTTGATGGATTTCCATTGGGACTTGGAAAAATTCAGAGTGGCAGAATCAAAAATTCTTTGCCAAGAGGAGTCGTGAGAGAAGGGATTCAGTTTTAGGACCGAGTCTTTATCCCGGATTTTCCGGCTGATTCTCAGTGAAAAATTGGTTGAGATCTATGGTTCTTAATTTTTCTAAAATGAGGAATTTTAGAAAGTTTGTTTCTCTCCACGAAATATTTCTATTCTCTTTTTCAAACTGCTTGAGCCGAATGGCGATGGTATTTTTCTGTTCTGCATTTGCAAGTGTTTTTGAATTCAAAACGTCAATGGCGACGAGGAATCCATCATTACTGGAGACATCATTTCCACTCTGGGGAACAGTGTACAAAGGGTCATAAAGAGCAATTTTTTGTTTTGTGGCGAGATGAAAATTGATTTTGTTCACAATATAATCGGTTGGGAGGCTATAAAATGCGGAGAAAAATAAAATGACGACTCCAAAAGATATATGAAAAAGCTGACGATACTTTTTTGTCAAAAATCCAGAAAAAATCAATATGCTTAAAAGGGTAAGAACTGGGAGAAAAGAATGGGAAAGGAGCCTTTTGAAGGTAAATCCATACCCACTTTCATACAGCGAAAGTCTTTGATGTGATGAGAGAATCAAAAAGAGAGTATTCAGAAAAAAGAAAAATATATTCCCAAAGAAAAATCTCAAAGCATGGGGACGTTTCCCTGCGAGATTTTCATTCCATACCCAAAATGATTTCATCGCAACAGAGACAAGCCCCAAATTGATTATGCTCACAAAAATGAGCTCCCAAAATCGCGAAACAGCGAGTTCAGAATACGAATCATATCCCTTCTTTTCGATAAGTTCAGAAATATTTCCAAAATCATATTTGAGTTCAGCAACAACAAATAATATCAAAAATACATTGAGAATAATGATGGTAATGCTCATAACGCCAATCCAAGTTTTGTGAAGGCTTGTTGTCATCGTAATTTCTCCTTTCGGCAGAACATTTGATGTTTTGTGAATGGCACTCTTCAGAAAATATATTTCCGTGAGAAAGTAAACAAAGGCAACAAGAATGAAAATTCCGCGGTGAATCCAAAGATCAGAAATAGTCACGAAAGAGAATATTTTTTCTATCCATAGGGAAAACTCTGCGTTGGCACTTTTTAAGAGCCTTACGACGACAGTAATAACGGGAATACCGAAGATGAGAAACAAAAATCCAATTTTTCTATATTCTCTGAATTTTTCTGAAAATTGAGAAAAATGCCCTTTTTCTTTATGGAAAACAAAAAGTTCGTTAAAAAATTCAAACACTCCTACAAATTTTCTTTCAACGTAGTGGAGTGCAAATGAAAAGTACTGAAAAATGGAGTTATTCCAAAAAGCATCCAAGAGAAGATGAATGTTGAGAATTGGCAGCAGAATAACGAGAAAGAAAATTGATGGAAAATGATTCTGAGTGTTTATTACAAAACTGCTGCTGAGAAATAAATAGGAGAGAATGAGAACAATGCTCACGAAATTTATTTGGAGTTTGTGAAATGTCTTCCACAGAATAAGGATGTTTCCAAGAAATATACAAAGGCTCCAAAGGAAAAAACTGAGTCCAATGTCTTTTGAAAAGGGAAGCACCAAAAACGATCCTGAAACTGCAATAACGAGAGAGAAAAGGCCTATGGAATGGAGCGCTTCTTTTTTATCATTCATTTTCGTGAGAAGAAATGCTTATGCATTTTCTCTATATTTACGGTGAGAGTCAATTTCTCATTCCTGCTTTTGGAATGTGCAGTTGCCAAACAAAATTTTCTTATGATGCGAGCTCTATTTTTCCGCCAAACTCATCATACATCTTCACTTCCGGTTCGAGTCGTACTCCAAATTTCTCTTCCACCTTTTTTGCCAGTTTTCGAGCCAGCTCCAAGACATCTTTTTGCGTCGCTTTTCCCGAATTTTGGAGAAAATTTGCATGGAGTTCTGGAACAAGCGCATCGCCAATTTTTTCTCCTTTCGCGCCAATTTGATCGAGCATCCATCCTGCTTTATTTTTGGGGAAAGGAAATTTTTCTGATTCTGGAAGATTTTTGAAAAATGAACCGCCAGAAAATCCCGCTGGTTGTTTTTCTTTTCGCATTTTGAGAATTTCATTACATTTTTTCTGAATTTCATCAGGATCTCCATCTGGAGCACTTTGCTCTGCGCTCCAAACAATATATTTTTTCTCTTTCATTTTATGAAGTTTGGAATTTCGGTATTCATATTCAAACCAATTTTTGTCGACAGTGAAGAAATCTCCTTTTTCAATATCAAAAATTTCAGCAGAAATAAGTGTGTCTTTCGCTTCCCAACTGGGAATGCCAGCATTTCCCGTAACCGCGCCACCCCAAGTTCCCGGGAGTGCCAAAAATCCAGAAAGATCTTTTCCATTCTTTTTTGCAAATCGCACCATTTCGGAAATGAGCACGCCAGCTTCTGCCAAGATATTTTCTCCGCGCATTTCCATCGCTTTATTTTTCATTTTGAGAACGATTCCGCGAAATCCTTTATCCGAAAAGAGAATATTCGAACCGCCGCCGAGGAAAAAGGTTTTCAATTTTTTTTCTTTAGCGAATGAAATTGCCTCCTTCAAGTCTTCTTTTGTGAAAATTTCGCAGAAATAATCAGCATTTCCACCGATGTGGAAGGTAGCATAAATTGTTAGTGGAATATTTTTTTGGATTTGCATTGAGATTATTAAGGTATTAGAGTGGAAGAAAGTTTCACCCACCCTATATGATTCCAAAAATTAATGTATATTTCCACTTTTCTTTCATAATTCTTCTTACACTCCTCCTTTTTTCTTTAGGAGGATGTGGTTCTAAAGAAGTACCAAATGGAAAAAATAACAAAGCAACGCCAGTTACAAAAGATGGAACTGTAACTTCTAATGCAAAAGCATCGCTTATAAGGGAAGGGAATGGAGATGAAATACCACCACGACTTGGAGGACGGGGAGAACAAGGAGGAGGAGGAAACGTAATCTCAAAGACAGATGGAGTCTGTGGAAGCGCGGCAAAAGTATACAAGAAGAGTGAAAATAACCTCACAAATGAGCTCTGCAAATCTGGAACACCTCTTCCTCAGAGAGTGAACATGCCAGGGATCGGAACCGTGGCCACTTGGGCATGTCAGGGCGCAAATGGGGGAAAAACCATGGATTGTAATGCGTGGAAAGCTTCTTCTGAAAATACAAATGAGCCTCTTTGCACCCTTAATGTATATCGTCAGGGAAATGAAGAAAAAGTCGATTGGAATACGGCAAATATGGCAATTCCAAGTAATCCTATTTCAATGAATGTTGACATTACTACAGGTTCAGCGAAGGGATGGGGGGCAGGAGGAGGAGGAAGTCCAGGATTTGCAAGTTCCATAGGAAAAGGTGTAAAGCTTGCGAATTTATTTGATTCGCAAACAGCAACATTTATGAAAGGAGAAGGGAAAAATATAGAGATCAGGATATATTCTCCAAATAATAGTGGAAGTAAGGCCATTTGTACCGCCACACTGGAGCGGTCGACAGGAAATGCTCTTCCAAATCCAACATGTGAGGTGAAGATATACAAGCAGGGAAATGATGAGTATGTTTCTTGGACAGCACAGGGAGTCGATGTTTCTCCAGTGAATGATCTCTATCTCATGATGGCGACAACTGATGGAAAAACGAGTTTATTTAATACGAGGACAACAGAAGGACATGAATCGTCGTACACGGGAAAGCTTCAAGATATCATCCGAGATAACACTTCTTGTATTGCCAAACCAGGAAATGTAAATCTTGATTTTGAGGCTTGTAAAAATGCTTTTTCAAAAAAGAAGCAAATTACTTTGTTTCGTTCAGATCAGAGATTAAGAAGTTGTGAAGCAACTTTTTAGAACTGGAAAGATAGAAAAATTTGCTTTCAGAAAAAGGTGGTACGTGGACGTATCACCTTTTTTTATATTCGAAGGTGCATAAAAAAACTTGCTCCTCTTTTTCTTTTCCCTTACAATCCTCTGGCTTTTAAAAGCATGGAGCCGTAGTTCAGTTGGTTAGAACGCCACACTGTCACTGTGGAGGTCACGGGTTCGAGCCCCGTCGGTTCCGCCACTCTCTTTACTTTCTTCTCCCAAAAACCTACTCTGTAGGAGCTTTTTGAGTGCATGAATGATATTTCCCTCTTGAGTTTTTCCATGAGTTTTCTCGGTCAATAACCCGCTGACCGATCTTTTCATATTTTTTACTTGTATGCCAAACGTATTCACTCAAAAAACTATTATCGAATGTTCACAAGAGGAAGTTTCATCGGTACTCAGGAATTTGAATGGGCATGTAGATGGGCTTTCTGATGGAGAATCTAAAAAGCGAATCCAAGAATTTGGACCAAATACTATCGTCGAAAAAAAAGAACTCAATGTCATTTTAGAATTTCTCTCTCATTTTACTGATCCCCTTGTTCTCATTCTCATAGTTGCTGCTGGGTTTTCGGTTCTTCTTGGAGAAAAATCCGATGCGATCATTATTTCCGGGATCATCCTTTTTGGAGTGATTCTGGATTTTTCTCAGGAATATTCTGCAGACCAAGCGCTAAAAAAACTTACAGAATCTGTAAAAACCACCGCAACAGTAATTCGAAACGGAGTTCATAAAGAGGTCAAGATCGCCGAGATTGCTGTTGGAGATATCGTTTTCCTGAGTTCCGGGGATATGATTCCGGCGGATGCACGTATTATTGAATCCAAAGATTTCTTCGTGAATCAATCGGTTATCACCGGAGAGTCATTTCCTTGCGAAAAAACTCCCGAAAAAATCGAAGCAAAAAGCACATCACTTGATACGCTCCATAATATCGTTTTTTCCGGGACAAATGTCGTGAGTGGTTCAGCAAAAGCCATTGTTCTTCACACTGGAGCAAATACCGAATTCGGAAAAATTGCAGTGAAACTTGCCCGTGCGCCTGAAAAAAGCGAGTTTGAAATCGGAATAAATCATTTTGGAATTTTTATTCTCAAACTTACATTTATTCTCGTTATTTTCATTTTTTTCTTCAATTCTATTGTAAAACACGACTATTTTCAGTCGTTCATGTTTGCAATTGCCATCGCGGTGGGAGTAACTCCTGAGCTCCTTCCGATGATTATGTCGATCACAATGACCGCAGGGTCGAGAAAAATGGCAAAAAAAGGCGTTATCGTTAAAAAACTTTCTGCTATCCCTAATTTTGGAAGTATGAATATTTTGTGTACCGATAAAACCGGAACACTTACTGAAAATAAAATTCATCTCGTGAAATACACAAATTTTCTCGGAGAAGATGATGAATCGGTCTTCCTTTTCGCTTACGTCAACAGTTCTTTCCAAACGGGAATTAAAAACCCCATGGATGAAGCGGTTATCAGTTTTAAAAAAACAAAGATTTCTCACTATACCAAAATAGATGAAATTCCTTATGATTTTTTTCGAAAACGAATGAGCGTTATTGTTCGCGATGGAAATGATCAGTCTTTAATTACCAAAGGCGCCCCTGAAGAAATGTTCAAAATTTGCACTTGGTGCCTTCACCATTCCAAAAGCGTTGAATTTTCTGGAAAAATTCGAGATGACGCCATGAAGGTGTATCACGCCTTTAGTGCCGACGGATATCGTGTTCTTGCTCTTGCTCGGAAAAAAGTAGAGGGGGATCGCATTTTCACGAAGAATGATGAAACGGAAATGGAACTCATGGGATATATTGCTTTTCTTGATCCTCCCAAAAAAGATATAAAAAGTGTCATCAATGAACTCAGTGATCTTGGGGTAGAGGTAAAAATTATTACCGGAGACAATGAGCTCGTGACTCAGAAAATTTGTAGTGAAGTAGGACTTGAGGTGAAAGGAGTTCTCCTCGGAAGTAATATCAGTGAGTACACCGACAGTGCACTCCTCGTGAAGGCACAAAATACCACCATTTTTGCGAGATTCTCTCCGGCCGATAAGAGCAGGATTATTCGTCTTCTTAAGGGCGGGAACAACATTGTCGGATACATGGGCGACGGAATTAATGATGCTCCGTCACTCAAAAGCGCTGACGTGGGAATATCGGTCGATACTGCAGTGGACGTTGCTAAGGAATCCGCTGATCTCGTTCTCACGAAGAAAAGTTTACATAATTTAAGAGACGGTATTATTGAAGGAAGAAAAACATTTGGAAACACGATGAAGTACGTCATGATGGCTCTCAGCTCGAATTTTGGAAATATGTTCAGTGCCGCAGTGGCGATCATATTTCTTCCGTTTCTTCCAATGCTTCCAATACAGATTCTCCTCAATAATCTCATCTATGATTTTTCACAAATTACCATCCCGATCGATAATGTCGATTCTGAATGGATTCAGAAGCCGAGGAGGTGGAATCTCGCCTTCATCAAGAAATTTATGTACGTATTTGGACCAATCAGTTCGATGTTTGATCTTATTACCTTTGGAGTTTTATTTTTCGCACTGAATGCTTCCGCCTCGGTTTTTCAAACGGGATGGTTTATGGAATCACTCGCAACTCAAACATTGGTGATTCATATTATTCGTACAAAAGGAATTCCATTTTTGCAAAGTACGGCGAATGTTTGGGTAATAGTGAGCAGTCTCGTGTGTCTCGCGATTGGTTGGATACTTCCCTATACATCGGTCGGAGCATATTTCCGTTTTGAGCCGCTCTCCCTCCGGATTCTTGGATCACTTGTTCTCATCGTGATCACGTACCTTCTCGTTGTTCAAGTGGCAAAGGGAATGTTTTATCGGAAATATGATTTTTAGGAGAAATCAGTATTACTTCGCTACTTCTATCGCTCTTGTTTCCCGAAACACCGTAACTTTGATCTCTCCAGGAAATTGCACGTCAGCTTCGAGTTTTCTCGCGACGTTCCAAGAAAGTTTTTTGGCTTCTAAATCACTCATTTCTTCCGGATCTACAAAGATTCGGAACTCTCTTCCCGCTTGGATTGCATAGCATTTATTCACTCCTTTGAATGATCCAGCCACGGCTTCAATATCCTTCATGCGCTGTACAAATTTTTCAGCGGTTTCTCTTCTCGCTCCTGGCCTTGATGCAGAAATGGCATCCGCTACGAGAATAATTGCTTTTTCTATTGTGTCAATCGGGAAATCTTCGTGATGAGCTTCTGCAGTGGCGATAATCTTTTCATCGACTCCATATTTTCTGCCAATTTCTCCAGTGAGCACTGCGTGTTTTCCTCCAATTTCTTGGCTTACCGTCTTTCCGAGGTCATGGAGAAGCCCTGCTGCTTTACAGAGCTCAGCATCTGCTCCTAAGAGATTTGCAAGAGATTCTGCCAAAAATGCAACTTCAATAGAATGCTTCAAAACGTTTTGTCCGTATGACGTTCGGAATCGGAGTCTTCCGAGAATTTTGATAATTTCTGGAGGAATTCCCGATACCCCAGTTTCATATATTGCTTGATCTCCAAACTCCTGTACCATTTTATCCACTTCATTCGTAGCCTTTTCTATCATTTCTTCGGCCCGTGCCGGGTTAATTCGTCCATCTTCAACGAGTTTTTCCAAAGTTCTTTTGGCAATATATCTTCGCATGAGATCAAAGCCAGAAATAATAACAGTATTTGGAGTGTCATCGATGATGAAATCGCACCCAGTAAGCCTCTCAAGAGCCTGAATATTTCGCCCTTCCTTTCCGATAATACGACCCTTGTAATCATCACTCGGGAGTGATACAGGCGTAACGGTTGCTTCATTTGTAACATCAGAAGCAAGCCTCTGAATGCTCTGGATAATTGCTTCACGGGATTTCCCTTCAACTTCGTCTTTTATTCGATCCTCTGCTCGTTTCATGCGATTTATGAGATCCTCTGCGGCGGTCTTTTCAATTTTTTCAAACATCATTTCTTTTGCCGCTTCCTTTGTTAAACTCGCAATTTTCTCGAGCTCCTTCTGCTCATTTTCTAAAATTTCATTCAGCTTCACTTCTCGCTCTTTCAGAGAAGCTTCACGAGAAATATACATTTCTTTTTGACGTTCCACCTCTTTCACTTTTTCTGTAAGAACTTCCTCTTTTTGTTCGAGTCGCAAGGTTTGTTTTTCAATCTCTTGCGTTTTCTCGTGAGCTTCGTCTTTTGCCTTTGTGAGAATTTCATGCGCCTTTTGTTCTGCTTTTCGTTCCTGCTCATTCGATTTTTTTTCCATTTCGTATATTTTTTGTTCTGTCACACGAATTTTGCGTTCGTTTTCGGCTTCAACTTTCAATGCCTTAGATTTGATATCTTGATTCTTAAAGAAATACCCCGCTCCTCCTCCCAGGAGAAGAGCTCCAATGATGTAGAAGTAAATAACGGTTCCCATATCTGAAAAGGTAAAATAAAAAAAGAGGAAGTGTACTCTTCCAAAAGACTTTTTCTGCTGGTTTTCTCTTTCCGAGAAGTCGGTCATTCGGAATCCGAATCCCTACTTTCCTTTTTTTCCTGATGGGCACATCGCCCGAATATCCTCTCTCATGGCAAAAATCCATGTATTCAGCTTCTGCGAGGTCCTTTCATTTTGTTTGTGGGAATGCACGAGTTTCAAGAGAAGAGATGAAGAGGAAAGGGAAAACAATAAAACTCAAATAATTTTTCAGAAATCTCAAAAGTCCTTTGAAGATGAAGAAAAGTAAATTTTTTCGAAAATAACTGTTGGAAAAAAAAATTGTTCATCACCATCGTACCATACCATGAAAAGACGTCAATAAAACGGTAAATCTGGCTTCAGAACAGCGTTTTGATAGATTTATAGATTTTGGGATTAGTGTAAAAGGAGATAATAGAGAATGAGAAATGAAAAATTTGGGAGGAAGAATCGAAAAGGAAACAAGAATTTATGATACACACGTTTCCAGGTGCTTGCACTTACCACTTGCAACTTGTAACCTGCAACATGCAACTGGTACAATTCCTCTGATTTTTCCACTACGAAATGCTGAAGTTTTTGAATAAAATACTCGGAGATCCAAATGAAAAAGAAGTGAAGAGACTTTTCCCGCTTGTTGAGAGGATTCAAAAAGAGGAAGAAAAACTCAAAAATCTTTCTGAGGATGAATTCAAGTCAAAAACCGAAGAGTTTAAGACGCGTCTTCAAAAAGGCGAAACGATCGACGATCTTCTCGTGGAGGCTTTTGCTGTTGTGAAAAATGCGTGCAAAAGGCTTCAAGGACAAAAATTTTCTCTGGGCAGCGGAGAAATTACATGGGAAATGGTTCCATATGATGTACAACTTATTGGAGGAATTGTGCTCCACCAAGGAAAGATTTCAGAGATGAAAACGGGAGAAGGAAAAACTCTGGTAGCGGTTCTTCCGGTATATTTGAACGCACTTCTCGGAAAAGGTGTTCATGTCGTCACGGTAAATGACTATCTTGCCAAAAGAGATGCCGCATGGATGGGAATCCTCTATTCTTATCTTGGGCTTTCTGTCGGGACCATTGTGCACGGAATATCTCGAGAAGAACGAAAGGCTGCATACGCTGCAGATATAACATACGGAACCAATAATGAATTTGGATTCGATTATTTGAGAGACAACATGGCGACGAGAAATGAAGATATTGTTCAGAGACTCGAGCTTCATTATGCCATTGTGGACGAAGTCGATTCTATTCTCATCGATGAGGCCCGCACTCCACTCATCATTTCCTCTCCTGCCGAAGAAAGTACGGAAAAATATAGGCAGTATGCTTTTCTCGTTCATCAGCTTCAGGAAAATGAACATTACAGTATTGATGAGAAAATGAAAACAGCTGTTCTTACGGAAGAAGGAGTTCAAAAAATGGAAGAGCTTCTCGGCGTTGCGAATATTTACACTGAAAAAGGATTTGTCGAGGTGCACCACATCGAACAATCCCTGAGAGCTCACACGGTCTATAAACGTGATGTTGACTATGTGGTGAATGAGGGAGAAGTCGTGATTGTCGACGAATTTACCGGACGACTTATGCCGGGGAGAAGATATTCCGAAGGTCTTCATCAGGCCATAGAAGCGAAGGAAAATGTTGAGGTAAAGCGTGAATCAAAAACTCTTGCAACCATTACCTTTCAGAATTATTTCAGGCTTTATAAAAAATTGGCAGGAATGACGGGAACGGCGTACACCGAAGCCGAAGAATTTTCTCGGATTTATAAACTCGAAGTCGTGGTAATTCCGACAAATATGCCAGTAGTTCGAAAAGATCTTCCCGACATGATTTATAAAAATGAACACGGAAAATTTATGGCAATTACCGAAAAAGTGAAGGAGAAGTACAAAAATGGGCAACCCGTGCTTATCGGTACTATTTCGATTGAAAAGTCAGAAATTCTCTCCAAAATGCTCGAACAGGAAAAAATTCCCCATACCGTTCTTAATGCAAAACATCATGAAAAGGAATCCATGATCGTGGCGAAAGCTGGACAAAAGGGGAGTGTGACTATTGCGACGAACATGGCGGGACGAGGAACTGATATTAAGCTGGGAGAAGGAGTATCTGAACTCGGAGGACTTACTATTCTTGGATCGGAGCGGCATGAAGCGAGGCGAATAGACAACCAATTAAGAGGACGTTCCGGTCGTCAGGGAGATCCGGGAGAGAGTCAGTTTTTTATTTCTTTGGGAGATTCCCTCATGAGACTTTTTGGGAGTGAAAAACTCCAAAAAGTGATGGAATGGGCAAATATTCCAGACGATATGCCGATTGAAAATAAGTTTGTGTCGAACGCCATTGAAAGTGCGCAAAAAAAGGTGGAAGGTCACCATTTTGATATTCGAAAACACGTCGTAGAATATGATGATGTCATGAGTAAACATCGAGAAATTATTTACTCACGTCGCAGAAAAGTGCTCTTTAATGAAGATTTACGAGGAGAAATTCTCGAAATGATTCGAGAAGAGGTGAATATCCTCGTCGAAAACCACACCTCAGGCAGATCACACGAGGAATGGAGTTTGAAGGAAATTGTGGAATCAGTTCATGCTCTGTATCACCGGGAAGAAAGGCACGTGCGTCTCGAGGATATTGAAAAGTTTATTCTTGCTGATGAACTCAAGGCATTTCTCTATGAGTTTCTTCTTTCCGTCTATTCTGAGAGGGAAAAAAGTCTCCCAAATGCTGAAATTATGAGAGATGTAGAGCGATCGATATATTTAAGATCCATTGATACGCTTTGGATGGAGCACATTGATGCGATGAGTTATCTGAGACAGAATGTGGCCCTTCGTGGCTATGGTCAGCGTGATCCGCTTATGGAATATAAAGCAGAAGCGTTTCGAATGTTTCAGGAACTCCTTGCGAAAATACGTTCAGGAACAGTCATAACACTCTTTAAGATCAATATTGAGGTTCGTGACAAGCCTGTAATAGCTCCAGAAACTCCAAAAATTGAGGATTTAGAGACCAATGAAGATCAAATTGAAGGAAATATTACCGGAACACCTTCAGGATCAAAGACGATCAAGGCTGGGGGAACTATTCGGAATGTGGAATCGGTAGGACGGAACGATCCCTGTCCGTGCGGAAGTGGGAAGAAGTATAAAAAGTGTCATGGACAGTGATCAATTATGAATGGCTTTGTTGCACAAATAAATTGTACGGGAATAGGAGTATGTCTAAGATGAGGAGGAACAATAACCTCTTTCAAAATGAAAAAGAAATCCTCACTTAGACAGAGATATCGTATCGCAAATTGGAAAGAGTACAATA
>JACRHZ010000014.1 GCA_016220175.1 Candidatus Peregrinibacteria bacterium | reverse complement strand
TTGCATGCTTTTTGACTTCTTTTTCTCTCTCTCCAATGCCTCTTTTGTTATTTCCTGATGCGTTATCTCATTTCTTTTCATAAATATGGGGGAAAATTCTCCCATATTATACATCATTATTTATTGGACTCAAGGTAAAAAGAATGCGATACGAATAATTTATGGAAAATGCCCAATACTCATTCAGATTTCCTTTCAGTTTGTGCGTTTTTAATCGTGTATCAAATGAATCTTTTTTGAAAATTTTCTCCTTTGCGATGGCTTGTTTCCTCACTGCAACGGGCAATTTTTGAAATGCCTTCTCAAAATGCGAAGAATAATAGATATTTTGTATTTTCACATGAGGTCAGCAAGAGAAGAAAGTTTCTTTAATTTTCCATTTTTCTCTTCTAATTGATAATTTTCAATCGCTTTCCGTGCCATTTCTTGTTCATATTCTTCCTGAGATTTAGAAAGAGATTTGAAAGTTTCTAAAGAAATGACAACTATCTCAAGCTTCCCATTATTCGAAACAAAAAGTGGTTCGCCTGTATTCTTGACATCATTAAACAGGGTTCTGTAGTTTCTTTGAATATCCTGAGAAGACGCTGTTTTTGGAAAGATTGTAGACATAGAATTTTACATAAAATAATATATTACTCATATATAATACATTATGTAAAAAATTATGTAAATACAATTTACGAAATATCCGGCAAAAAAAATGCAAGAATAAGCGCTAACGGACCAAGGAGTGGACCAATAACCGAATACCAGAGCATTTTATTGTAGCCTCTGAGTCCCGCAATTGCCGCCGCAAAAAGTCCACAAATTATGTGGATGTAATAGTAATATGAGGCGAGAAATTCGTACATATACTGAATTTAATTTTTATTTCTAAAAAATCTCGCAACTAACTTCCCCCCGAGTAACAAACCAAAATAAGAAATTACACCGTATAAAAGTGTGAGGAGAATGAAGACAACAAAGAATTCAGCGTTTAATGCTGCAACGGCAGTTTCATCATAAAAATTTGCGATCATCATACTCAAGAGGAACAGGTATATTCCTGTGAAACTCAGACCATAATAGATAGATATTTTACAGCGTAAAGTATCTTTCATATTTTCCTTCCAGAAGAGTACGTATGCGCCACCGGTTATGAAACCGGAAAGAAAATGTACCAACCATTCCTTTGGCACAACAATGATTGATCCAAACAAAAAAGAGTAAAGAATAGTCAGAATCAAAAGAACTGACCACATAAAAAGTGTTAATACAAAAGGATTTTTGAGCATTTTCCTCATTTTTGAACAAAAAATTTATACAATATTACATCTCTACTTGTTCTTTCAGTACCACAAGTCCCGGAAGAACTTTTCCTTCCAAAAATTCGAGCATTGCTCCTCCACCGGTAGAAACGTGTGTGTACGATTCTTCCGAAATTCCAAATTGCGCAAGCGCTTCAACAGAATCCCCTCCTCCAATAATTGTTTTTGCTTCCGAATCTCTCATTGCTTCTGCAATCTTCCGAGTTCCATTTGCAAAAAGAGGATTCTCGAAAAGTCCCATCGGTCCATTCCATATCACCATTTTTGAATTTTTTATGACAGCAGCATAATTTTCACGAGATTTTTCTCCAATATCAAAAATTTTTTCACCCACAGCAATTTGATCAACAGGAATATTGCGAAGAGTAGAAGCATCCTCTTCACTTTTCGCAACGACAACATCACGAGGGAGATATATCTTACATCTCTGCTCGCCGGCATCCATTAAAATTCTTTGCGCAATTTTGAGTTTATCTTTTTCACAAAGAGAACCGCCTACTTCCAAATCTTTCGCAAAAAGAAGCGTATTCGCAAGACCTCCTCCGATGAGAATATTATCGGCAATGCTGAGAAAATTATGGATAATGCCAATTTTGGTGTCGATTTTCGCTCCTCCAATGACAAGAGTGAGCGGATGTTCTGGATTTTTGAAAGTCGAAGTTAAGATGTCAACTTCTTTTTCCACCAAAAATCCTTTCATGGACGGAAGATAGTGCGCGACTCCTTCGGTAGAAGCATGTGCCCTATGAATAGTTCCAAACGCTTCTTGGACAAACATATCGCACTCACTCGCGAGTTCAGCCGCAAATGGACGGAGATTTTCAGTTTCTGGAAGATAAAAACGAGTATTTTCCAGAAGCATAATTTCGCCCGGCTGTAAATTCTTCTTCGCATTCCGAACGTCTTCTCCAATGCAATCGTTCATTTTTTGTACTGGCTTTTTGAGAAGTTCTGAAAGCCTTTTCGCAATAGGATCGAGTCGAAGCTCCTCGATTATTTTTCCTTTTGGTCGTCCCAAGTGAGACATGAGGACAAGCGCAGCGCCATTTTCGAGAAGATATGTAATAGTGGGAAGTGTTTTGCGAATACGAGAATCATCAGCAATAATGCCATCTTTTAAAGGAACATTAAAATCCACTCTCATGAGAACTTTTTTCCCTTGAAGTTTGGATTTTTCGAGATCGGAGAGTTTGCGGAGCGGCATGGGAGGAATGAAATAAAGGATGATTGCTGATGGAATTTTTAATTTTGAAATTTTAAATTTCAAAATAATTTCTAAATTCTAATGTTTAAACAATGAAAATTGATGATAGATATGAATTTTCGAAATTAAAAATTAGAAATTAAGATTTATTTTGAAATTTAAAATTTCAAAATTAAAAATTATCCTCCAAAAACACCTCTTACTCCAGAAATGTAAGCCATTCTTTATACTTCTCATCCTTTCCTCTCACCGCTTCCATGAACTTCTCTCTAATTTTTTTCGTGACCGGTCCCTCCTCTCCATTTCCAATTTTCTTCTTATCCAGAGTTCCAATGGGCGAAACTTCGGCTGCTGTTCCCGTGAAGAAAAGTTCATCTGCTGTAAAAAGTTCTTCGGGCATCATTTCTTTCTCGGTAACGGAAATTCCGAGATCTTTCGCAATTCTAAAAATTGAGTCTCGGGTAATTCCCCTTAGAATTTTCCCAAGTGGCGGCGTAAAGAGAGCTCCATTTTTTACCACAAAAACATTTTCTCCCGGACCTTCTGCTACTTTTCCCTCAAAATCGAGCAAAATCGCTTCATCATATTCCTCTCCATGCGCTTCTAAACTGGCGAGAATTGAATTTACATAGTGTCCCGTAACTTTTGCGTCAGAAATGAGACTCCTCGGATGAATGCGAATATATTTTGAAATTTTCGCATGTACTGGACGATCTACGAGATATTTTCCCCACGACCAACAGGCAACAGCAACGTCTACTGGCGCTCCCACTGGATAGAGCCCCATCTTTCCATATCCGTAGTAAATAATTGGACGGATATATCCGCTTTTTTCACCACTCTGAGCGACAACTTTTTTCGTCGCCTCATTCACTTCTTTTTCCGTAAATGGAACTGCCATCTCTAAAGTTGTTGCGGAATAAAAAAGTCTTTTCGTGTGATCTTCGAGACGAAAAATTGCTGGTCCATTCGGCGTTTCATAAAACCTGATCCCTTCAAAGACCGCAGAACCATAATGAAGTGCGTGGGTAAGAACATGAATTTTCGCATCATCCCAAGGAATCATTTTTCCATTCATCCAAATGTACGGAGTTTTCTGCATACCATAAGAAAAATCTGCCGAGATTGTAGCGAAAAAACGACAGATGTGGCAAGTTTTCTGCCTGCATTTCAGCATTTTTAAAAAAAGTATTGACAAATTTTTTTGTTTTGATAGTATTAACGTGCTAATACGTTTTATATGCGTTCTTCTGCGTCGAACTTCAAATGGCAAACTCCTGAAATGAAATCGCTTTTTAAAGCGATAGCTTCTCTCAAAACTTCTCAAGAATGCGCAAAATTCATGAGGGATCTCTGCACAATTGCTGAACTTGAGGAAATGGCAGAAAGGTGGCAAGTCGCTCGAGAAATCGAAAATGAAATTCCTTATCGAGAAATATCGAAAAATACCGGTGTCAGCACAGCGACCATCACCCGTGTTGCCCACTGGGTACATCATGGAGAAGGAGGATATAGAAACATGCTTCAGAAAATGAACACTTAGATTTTTCAAAATGCATGATTTCTCTCATCCTTATCTCGAACGAACTTCTGAGATTTTTTTATCATGATTTGCCTGATTTTTTTGATTTTCTTGACGTATAAATTCCTCTTCCAGATTCGAAATTCTTTATTCCTAATTCCTAATTCCTTATTCTTTATTCCTTTTCTTATGACAAATTCTAACCTCATCACTCCAGAAATCCTTCGTGGTACTCGTGATTTTCTTCCCGAAGAAATGGCAAAGCGAGAATATGTTCTCAAAAAAATTGTGGATGTTTTTCGTTCCTTTGGATATGACACGATCGAAACTCCGGTAATTGAATATCTGAGCACTCTCACGGGACAATACGGGGAAGAAGGCTCGAAACTGATGTACACGTTTGAGGATAACGGCGGAAGAAAAATCGCGCTGAGATATGATCAAACAGTGCCGACAGCGCGTCTTGTTGCCGCAAACTATAAAGAACTTCCTATGCCGTTTAAAAGATATCAAATCAGCCGTGTCTGGCGTGCAGATAGACCGGCAAAAGGACGTTATCGGGAATTTTACCAGTGCGATATTGATATTATCGGAACAAATAGTCTGCTTGCGGATGCAGAAGTGGCAAAAGTCATTTATTCAGTTCTTCGCACACTGGGATTTCAAAATTTTGTAATCAAGTGGAATAGCCGAAGATTCATCAATCAAATTCTTTCGAATTTAGAAATTCCAGAAAAAACCCAAGGTGATGTCATTCGGATTTTTGATAAGCTCGGAAAAATTGGGAAAAATGGAGTTTTTGAAGAACTTTCCAAAATTCTCGCAAAAGAAAAAGCCGAAGAACTTCTCGAGACCATGACTCTTTCAGGGACATTTTCAGAGAAGCTCGAAAAACTTAAAAATTATGACACAGCGGAAATACGAGAATTTCATTCACTCTGCGAGAACTTTGGAATTCCAGAAGAAAATCTCGAATTTGACATCAGCCTTGCAAGAGGTCTGGATTATTACACTGGTGTAATTTTTGAAGCAATTCTTCCTGATGTAGAAATTGGTTCCGTCTGCGGCGGTGGAAGATATGACGATCTCTGCGGAAGATTTATGGAAGAAAAACTCAGTGGAACAGGAGTTTCGTTTGGATTTGATCGCCTGATAACGGCAATGGAAGAAAAGTGGCTTCTCCAAAACATCAAACTGAATTCTGAAGTCCTCGTTACTTACTTTGATGAAGGAACCTTGCAATATTCTCAGGAAATTGTGAACGATCTTCAAAATGCACAAATTTCTTCAGAAATATATTTTGAAGCAGCAAAACTCGGAAAACAAATGAAATATGCGGATAAAAAAGGAATCCCATTTGTAATTTTTTGCGGTTCGGATGAAATAAAAAATGACATGGTAAAAATAAAAATGATGAAAACGGGAAAAGAAAAAATCATTCCTCGCACGCAACTCGTACAATATTTTGAAGGATTTTCTTCTGAAACCGAATGAAGAAGACACGAATTGCACTTCAAAGCAAAGGCAGGCTGAAAGAACGAAGCGTTGAATTTCTGCGCTCGAAAGGACTCAAATTTCCAGAAAATGGAGAAGGACTTTTGACTTCGTGCAGCAATGCGGACATTGAAATTCTTTGGCTTCGTGATGACGATATCCCAGAGTATGTTCGATGTGGAGCTGCAGATTTTGGAATTGTTGGAGAAAATGTTCTTCAGGAACAAAAATCTGGTCTCAGAATTATTCGAAAATTAGGATTTTCCAAGTGTCGTCTCGTGATTGCCGTTCCAAAAAATTCTCGAATTCTTGAACTTGCTGATTTAGAAGGAGAACGAATTGCGACTTCGTATCCATCACTTCTTTGTGATTTTCTTCAATCTCGAAATATTCATGCGACGATGATTCCACTTTCTGGATCTGTGGAAATCGCGCCAGAAATGAGCCTCTCGGATGCAATTTGCGATTTGGTGCAGAGCGGAAATACTCTCAAAATTCACAATCTCCGAGAACTCAAAACGATTTTTGAATCGGAAGCGGTGCTTATTGGAAATTCAGAAAAAAATTTGAATTTTGATACGGTCGCCCGTGGACGGGCGACTCGTGGAAAATAAGAGTCGCCTCTCCTGAGGCGACCTCAAAAGCTTTCTCTTTCATTGATAAAATTATGAGAATCTACAATTTGAATTCACTCTCGGCTGAAGAAATTCAAAACCTGACCAAACGTCCGGGAATGAACCTCGAAAAGATTTTTCCTATTGTTCGCGAAATCCAGAAAAATGTTCAAGAAAATGGAGACAATGCAGTTCGAATGTACACAATGAAATTTGATGGCGTGCAAATCAAAAATCTGAAAGTTACGGAAAATGAATTTCGTGAAGCGGAAAAAAATATTTCTCCACAAGTGAAAAAAGCGATTCGAGTTGCCATGGAAAATATTGAAAAATTTCACACATCGCAAATTTCGAAAGAAAAGCCGATCGAAACAATGCCCGGAATTATGTGTTTTCGAGAAAATCGAGCGATCGAAAAAATTGGACTGTACATTCCCGGCGGCACTGCACCTCTCTTTTCCACAGTTCTCATGCTCGGAATTCCCGCGAAAATTGCGGAATGCAAAAATGTAATTCTCTGCACGCCTCCAAATCATGAAGGAAAAATCGCACCTGAAATTCTTTTTTCCGCGAAAGAATGTGGAATTTTTGAGGTGTATAAAGTCGGCGGAGCACAAGCGATTGGAGCGATGGCGTACGGAACAGAAACCATTCCAAAAGTTGATAAAATTTTTGGTCCGGGAAATCAATTTGTTACCGCGGCGAAAATGCTTATTTCGATTGATCCAAACGGCGCAGCGATAGATATGCCCGCTGGACCTTCAGAAGTTTTGGTGATTACTGACGGAACTGCGAATCCGAGTTTCATCGCTTCAGATCTGCTTTCCCAAGCAGAACATGGAGAAGACAGCCAAGTTGTTTTTGTCACAACGGATTCTGAATTGATTCCGAAAATTCAGAAAGAAATTGATATTCAGCTGAAAATTTTGCCGAGAAAAAGTATTGCGAAAAAATCGCTCAAAAAAAGTTTTGGAATTCTCTTGAGGAATATGGAACAAGCTTTTGAATTCAGCAATTTGTACGCGCCAGAACACTTGATCGTGAATGTAAGAAATCCAGAGAAATATATTTCGAAAATTCAAAATGCGGGATCAGTATTTCTCGGAGAATATGCGCCAGAATCAGCTGGTGATTATGCTTCGGGAACAAATCATACCCTTCCGACATCTGGATTTGCGAGAAGTTATAGTGGAATTTCTGTGGAAAGTTTTCTCAAGAAAATCACTTTTCAATCGCTTACAAAACAAGGACTTGAGAATATCGCTGAAACCGTCATCACAATGTCGGAAGCAGAACGTTTACAAGCACACGCAAATGCGGTACAAATCCGGCGCGAATAGGGATTCGCGCCTTTCTGTGGTGATATACCGGAAAGCGACGATCCCCATCGTCGCCATCCGGAAAGCGCGACCGCGCGGTCGCGCCTTCATGAATATATTCCGTAATTCGTCTTTCATCATTCGTAATTTTTCCCAAAATTTCTATGAAAAATTTCGCCCTTTCCCAAATTCAACAAATGAAACCCTACCTTCCTCCACTTGAAGGACGAATAAACTACGAAGGAATGCTTCTCGATTTTAATGAGCGCACCATTCCTCCATCTCCAAAAGTTTTTGAAGCAATTCAAGAATTTCTCAAAACTGGAAAATTGAATCTCTATCCGGAATATTTTGATTTTTGCGAACAAGTGGCAGAGTACGCTGAAGTTGATCCTTCAGAAGTAATGGTCACAAACGGTTCAGATCATGGCATCGAACTTATTTTTCGAACGTTCACGGAGAAAGGAGATGAAGTTATTGTTCCCTCACCAAGCTTTGCCATGTTTTATCAAATTTCCGGAGTTACCGGAAACAAAATCATTATGCCCCAATATTTAAAAAAGGATCTCTCGTATCCTCTGGAAGAAGTCCTCGCATCAATTACGCCGAATACAAAACTCATCATTGTATGTAATCCAAATAATCCGACAGGAACTCTCGTTCCACTTCCGGATATCGAAAAGATTCTCCAAAAAGCAAAAAATTCAATTATCCTCGTGGATGAAGCCTATTATGAATTCTCACAAGTAACTGCTGTTTCATTTCTCAAAAAATATCCGAATTTGATCGTCACACGAACATTTTCCAAAGCATTTGGACTTGTGGCACTGAGAATTGGATATGTGATTTCAAATGCTCAAAATATTCAGGAAATGATGAAAGTACGAGGTCCGTATGACGTCAACTCTCTTGCATATTATGCGGTTAAAGCTGCACTTCAAGACATTCAAAATCTCAATTCCTATGTCGATGAAGTCATGAATGAATCAAAACCATTCGTGGAAAATTTTTTCCAAAAAAATGAAATCCGATTTTACAAAAGTGGATCAAATTTTATTTTGTTCGAATCTCCGACATCTGATTTTGCTCAAAAGCTCGAAGAAAATGGAATCCGAATCCGTCCGCAAACGCAGAAAGGAATTGAAGGATTTTTAAGAGTGAGTATTGGAACGATGAAAGAGATAGAGAGGTTTTGTGATGTTTTTTCTCAACTTTTATGAAGAAAAATAAAGTTTTTCTCTGCCTAGGCACTAACATTTGCAAACGCTCCACCCCTCGGATCCGTTGGATCAATAAATTCTATGGAACACCCTTCAGGAACTTCTATCTTAGCCAGTATTTCCTCAATGTCAGGACGAAATTTATCAACTACATCCACAACAAGATTTCCGTTATTACTTCTAATCTCAAAAACTTCAAAATCGACAAATCCGTACAATATAAGTTCTTCTCTTATTGTTGTTTTTATCTTTTCGAAAGAATAATTATAAGTTGGCCCATTTAATAGCGCGAGGGGTTTCTTTACATATGTTTTTTCAAATAAATTTTTCTCTGAAGCCATATATAAATTGGGAAAAAACGAATCTTAATGCATATAATACAATATAAAACGATAAAATGCAAATTTCTAAACTTATTATAATCTTCAATTCCTATGTCCACCACCTACGCATTTCTCGACCGCGATGGCGCACTCATACTCGAACCGCAAGATACTTTTCAGATCGGAAGTCTCGAAGTCCTTCAAATTCTTGATGGAGTCATCACAGGACTCCAGTTTTTGAGAGATCAGAACTACAAATTCATTATGGTTTCGAATCAAGATGGACTCGGAACTCAATTATTTCCTTTGGAAGAATTTCAAGTGCCTCAAAATCGAATGCTCGAAATTTTCAAGGAAAACGGAATTGAGTTTGAGAAAATATTCATTTGTCCACATTTTTCAGAAGAAAATTGCAATTGTCGAAAGCCAAAGACAGGGCTTGTGGATGAGTGGCTGAAAACTGCGAATATCGATTTTCAGAAGTCATTTATGTATGGCGATCGCGTCACTGATTCTGAATTTGCAAAAAATATTAGAATCCAATTTATCAAAGCGGAGACGAATGGCGCGTTTCGAACCCGGCAGATTCGTCAATTTGTTTGCAATTCATAATTTTTTTCATTTGGCATTTTTTATTTTTTATTCTTCATTTTATGAAACCTCGAATCGCTTCCGTCACCAGAAATACCACCGAAACAAAGATTTCCATCACGGTAAATCTTGATGGAACCGGGAAATACAAGATCGAAACTGGTCTTGGATTTTTTAATCACATGCTCGAACAGCTGTCGAAACATTCTCTGATCGACATTGATTTGAATGTGAAAGGCGACCTTTATGTTGATGAGCACCACACGATTGAAGATACCGGAATTGCGCTCGGAGAATGTATTCTGAAAGCGCTGGGAGATAAAAAAGGAATTCAGCGTTTTGGATTTTTAATGCCCATGGATGAATCTCTTGCGCGCGTTGCGCTCGATCTTTCTGGACGAAGTTATACTGTTTTCAAAGCGAAATTCAAACGCGAAAAAGTCGGTGATCTTCCCACGGAAATGCTGAAACATTTTTTTCGTTCATTCGCAGACGGACTTAAAGCGACACTGAATATTCAGATCAAAGGTGAAAATGAACACCACATGATCGAAGCGTGTTTCAAAGGACTTGCACGAGCGCTGAAAATGGCGGTGGAGAATGATCCGAGAGGAAAGGACATTTTGCCCAGTACTAAGGGAAAATTGTAGCTTCAGAAAATTTTTAATTTCAAATTTTAAATTTCAAAATAAATCCTAATTTCTAAATTTTTAATGTTTAAAAATTAGTGCTTAAAAATTCTTTGGAAATTTCAAAATTAAAAAATTAAAAATTTATTTCCATCATCTTTAAAACAATGTCACATACCACTTCTTATGATCGCTATCGTTAACTACAACGCCGGCAACATTGCATCACTGGAAAACGCTCTTACAAAGCTCGGAATAAAATATGTCGTAACATCTGATCCAAAGGTAATTCAAAAAGCTTCAAAAGTAATTTTTCCGGGTCAAGGAAGAGCTTCACAAGCAATGAAAGAACTGAAAAAGCAAAAACTTGTCGAAGTGATTCGACAAATAAAAGTTCCCTTCCTCGGAATTTGTCTCGGAATGCAAATTCTCTTTGAATTTTCTGAAGAAGATGATACGAAGTGCCTCAGAATTCTTCCGGGAAAAGTAAAGAAGTTTCGATCAAAACAATTAAAAATTCCACAAATGGGATGGAATCGAGTGGCGTTCATGCAAGATGATCCGATTTTCAATGGAATTCAAAGTAATGAATTTTTTTACTTTGCCAATTCTTATTACGTCGACAGGAACAATGAATTTGTTCTTGGAAAAGGAAATTATGGAACTGAATTTTCTGCAATACTTCGAAAAGACAATTTTTATGGAGTGCAATTTCACCCGGAAAAATCAGGTTCTCTCGGAATGAAACTTCTCAAAAACTTCTGTCGACTTCCTCTTTTGTCATTCCCGCGGAAGCGGGAATCTCAATTGTCAGATATATCGAAAATACCATCAAAATATTGTATGGAAAAAGATTCTAAACCTTTTGAAATTCTTCCAGCAATCGATTTTCTCGATGGAAAGTGTGTTCGACTTCTTCAAGGCGATTATAACAAAGTGACGAAGTATTCAGACAATCGGTTAGAAATCGCAAAACAGTTCGCATCCGACGGCGCTACTGGAATTCACATTATTGATCTCAATGGAGCAAGAGATGGAAAACCAATGAACTTCGAAATCATTAAAGAAATCAAGAAAATCACACGAATCATGGTTCAAGCAGGAGGAGGAATTCGCACATTTGAGGATGCAAAGAAATTCTTAAAAAATGGAATTGATCGCATAATTCTGGGAACTTCTGCAATTAAAAATCCAGGATTGATCAAAAAATTAGTTCGTGAATTTGGTACTGAGAGAATTGTCGTTTCAGTGGATGCAAAAAATGGAATGATCGCAACAGATGGATGGAAAAACTTAATGAATATTCCCTTCTCCGATTTCTTAGTAGCACTCAAATCTTTTGGCATCAAAATTATTATCTTCACGGATATTCTTCGAGATGGAATGATGAATGG
Source organism: Candidatus Peregrinibacteria bacterium (assembly GCA_016220175.1). NCBI lineage: Bacteria > Candidatus Peregrinibacteriota > Candidatus Peregrinibacteria bacterium. The sequence goes on along the minus strand of JACRHZ010000014.1, from coordinate 4,093 downwards.
ACCGAATTTTGAAAGTATCGAAAAAGTTTTACGGTCAGGATTCGAAGTGATTGTTGCTGGTGGAATTTCATTTGAAAAAGATGTCGAGAAGATTCGACGAATGGGCGCAAGAGGTGTCGTGATTGGGAAAGCGGTGTATGAAGGAAAAATAAATTTACAAGCCGTCAGCGATCAGCAGTCAGCAATAAGCAATAAGTACAAAACACAAAGTACAAAATACAAAAAATCAATTTGTAATTCGTCATTCGTAATTCGTAATTCATTCGCGAAGCGAGTAATAGCCTGCATGGACATCGACAAAGGAAGAATTGTCAAAGGCACAAATTTTACAAATTTGCGAGATGCGGGGGATCCTGTCGAACTCGCAAAAATGTATTCAAAAATGGGAATTGATGAACTCGTTTTTCTCGACATTACCGCGACAAATGAAAAACGAAAAACTCTTCTGGAACTTGTGAAAAAAGTGGCAAAAGAAATACATATTCCTTTCACCGTTGGCGGAGGAATTCAAAGTCTCGATGATATCAGAGACATCCTCAAAGCTGGTGCAGATAAAGTTTCCATTGGTTCTGTCGCTGTCAAAAATCCAGAACTTATTCGAAAAGCAGCTCGAGAATTTGGTTCACAGGCAATTGTAATTTCCGTCGATCCAAAAAAATCAGGGAAAAAATGGGAAATATATATCAACGGCGGACGAGAAAATACAGGAATCGATGCAATTCAATTCTCGAAACAAATGGAAAAACTTGGCGCTGGTGAACTTCTCGTGAATTCACTGGACCGAGACGGAACAAAACTCGGATATGATCTCGAACTTCTTCAGAGAGTTTCAGAGAATGTGAATATTCCGGTAATTGCTTCCAGCGGAGCAGGAACAAAAAAACATTTCCTCGAAGCATTTACAAAAGGAAAAGCCGATGCTGCTCTCGCAGCAAGTTTATTCCATTTTCGAGAACTCGAAATTTCTGATCTGAAAAAATATCTTCGTGTAAAGAGAATTCCTCTTCGAATATAAATACAGCGCGGATAGGGATTCGCGCCTTCCGATGACGCCCTGAAAGCGACGGTCCACATCGTCGCCACTCCAAAAAGCGCGGTCGCGCCTTCACTACAGTCTCCTTAATTCCTGATTCCTAATTCCTTATTCCTTTCAATATGACAAAAAATATCACCACAAACGCTGACTTCTCCAAAAACTCCGGTCTTCTTCCTGCGATCATTCAGGATTCCGTGACACGCGAAGTTCTCATGCTCGGATATATGAATCGGGAAGCTCTCGAAAAAAGTTTTGAAACAAAGAAAGTGTGGTTTTTCAGTCGTTCCAAAAATCGTCTGTGGATGAAAGGCGAAGAAAGCGGAAACATTCTCGAATTTCAGGATGCAAAACTCGATTGTGATAACGACACAATTTTAATTCAGGCAATTCCAAAAGGACCAACATGCCACACAGGAACTTCTTCATGCTTCGGAGAAAATAAAAAATCCAATATTTTCTTTCTCGAATATCTCTTTGAACTTCTTCAAGATCGGAAAAAAAAACTTCCGAAAAATTCATATACTGCAGAACTCTTTCAATCTGGACTGAAACGAATTTGTGAAAAAGTGGAAGAAGAAAGTGGAGAAGTTATTGAAGCCGCGAAGAATGAAACTTCGCAAAGAATAATTGAAGAATCAGCGGATCTAATTTTCCACCTTCTCGTGCTTCTTTCAGAGAAAGATATAACGATTCAGCAAGTTGTGGAAGAGCTGAAAAAAAGACATTGAAAATAATTTTTTCGCCGAATATGCAATTCTCGTAGTTCTTCTTTCCAATACGAGACGTTTGACAAATATTAACTTTCTATTAATATGTCTTCTCGTGTGCATTTTTTAAATGTAAAAACTCATATTTTTATGGTAGTAGCTCTCGAAGCACCAAAAGTAGTCCGCCGTGCCGATTATAAACCGCCAGAATATGATATTGAGTCGGTGGAAATAGTTTTTAGTATCATTGACGAAACACGTGTAGAAGTATCCGCTGTCCTCGAGATGAAATGCGCTAGTTCAGAAATTGATGCAGGCGCTCGAACTGTCACATTGGACGCAATTGGTATTGATATAAATTCTGATGCATTCCAAGTAAATGGTGCTGAAACTAAATTTGAAAAGACAGAAACATCAATTTCATTTACTGCTCCTAAAACTAAAGGGGAAACATTTCAAGTGTCAACGAAACATGTTTTGGATCCGAGTGAGAATAAGCAACTCTTGGGACTTTATGCATCTCCCGATGGAGACAGTACAACTCTCCTCACACAATTAGAAGCAGAAGGAATGAGACGACTCATCCCGTTCTTTGATAGACCCGATGTAAAACCGAAAAAATGGAAGACTACCATCCTCGCAGAAAAAGACAAATTCTCGACCCTTCTGGCCACTGGAGAAAAGACAGAATCAAAAGATTTAGAAAATGGACGCCATAGTGTCACTTTTGAAAGTGATGTTCCTATGTCTCCGTATCTTTATGCAATGGCTGCAGGAAAATTTGAAAAAAAAGAAAAAACTATTACGCTTCCTACTAAGGGCGGAGGAGAAAAGCCTGTTCTTCTCGAGGCCTATGTTACGCCTGAGAAAATTCATGAGGCGAATTTTATGATTTCTATACTTGAAGAAGTCCTCCGATGGGATGCAGAAGAAAATGGACTCTATTATCCGCTTTCCGTTTATCGAATGCTTGCAACGCGAGCATTTAATGCAGGAGCAATGGAAAATCTCGGGTTTAATATTTTTAATACTGCGCTCTCTCTCGTCAATTATCGTCTTCACTCAGATGAACGAATATTGAACTCAGCTCATACAGTAGAACATGAAGGTTTGCATACTCATAGCGGCAATTCGGCGACTGGACGGACATGGCATGAAATAGGGTGTCCAAAAGAAGGATTAAATACTTATAGAGACCAAAAATTTATGGAACATCTCATAGGAAAATATTGGTCTCGAGTAAAAAGAATATCTGAGTTAAAAAGGATACAATTCCGAGAAGACAACGGTGCAAGTGCAAAAGCTGTCCTCTTGGAGGAATATACCGGAGATCCGATACATGAAATGTATAATGCAACTCGTTATGAAAAAGGTGGAGAAATAATTCGTATGTTAGAAGTCTTTTTTGGGGAAATTGAATTTAAAAGAGCTCTGCAACACTATTTTGAAAAATTTGAAGGAAAAACAGTGACCACAGAGGAGCTTATAGATGCAATTTTCGAAATGAAACCAAAAAATTGTTTACTTGATCGCGAAGCTTTTTTCCGCTGGTACAGACAGGAAGGAACACCAACATGCAGGGTAGAAAAAGCATACGATCCCGAAACACAAAAATTACATCTTACTGTTCGACAAGAAATCAAAGATGGACAAGAGCCACTTCATTTCCCATTACTCATGGGACTTATTGGTGCAAGCGGACAGGAAATTCCTCTTAAATTGGAAAATAGTGAAGAAGGTCATGACCTTTCCAGAGGACTTTTGTATATTTCTCAAAAAGAACAAGTATTTATGTTTACAAATGTCATGGAAGATGCTGTTCCATCTCTCTTGAGAGGTTTCTCTGCTCCGGTAAAACTCAAATATGAATATAGTTACGATAATCTCAAGCACCTGATTGAGCACGATACTGATGTATTTAATCAGCATCAGGCATCTGAAAGATTGGCATTGCAGTGTATGGCAAGTCTCGCGAAATCAACCGATGACAAGCTTCAAATTCCCGATAAAGTACTCGATGCTTACGAAACTATATTACAAAAAACTGAAGGCGATGATTCGGAAGCAGATTTCGGAATTGTTGCTGAGATGTTGAAACTCCCAGATATTGCAATCGTTGTTCAAGAAATGAAACCGTATGATTATCAAAAAGCAAATACTGCTCGAAACACGCTGAAAAAAGCAATTGCTGCAAGGTTTGAAACTCAGCCGTACATTCTAAAATTATAAGCACCACCCTAGTATAATTTCCAATAAATAATTTCATGTATAGTGTCTCTGTAGTTTTTGGTCAGCATCTTGCTTTGTGAATTTCCATTGAATTGTTGATAGACTTTGATTGCGTTGTTTT